>NZ_JBHTWX010000054.1:0-54740 GCF_042792155.1 Kitasatospora sp. NPDC056651
GCCCCGGCTCCGGCCGCTGCCCCGGCTCCGGCCGCCGCTCCCGCGCCGCTCGCCGCCGCGCCCGCCGCGCCGCCGGCCCCCAAGGCCGCCCCGGCTCCGGTCGCGCCCGCCACCGACGCCGCCGCCGGCCCCGAGCTGGTCCAGCTGCGCGGCCCGGCGAAGGCCGTCGCCACCAACATGGACGCCTCGCTGGAGGTGCCGACCGCGACCTCGGTCCGCGCCGTGCCGGCGAAGCTGTTGATCGACAACCGCATCGTCATCAACAACCACCTGCAGCGCGCCCGTGGCGGCAAGGTCTCCTTCACCCACCTGATCGGCTACGCCCTGGTCCAGGCCGTCAAGGCCGCGCCGGGCATGAACTACAGCTACAAGGTGGAGAACGGCAAGGCCTTCCTGGTCAAGCCGGAGCACGTCAACCTGGGCCTGGCCATCGACCTGGTCAAGCCGAACGGTGACCGCCAGCTGGTCGTCGCGGCCATCAAGAAGGCCGAGACCCTCGACTTCTTCGGCTTCTGGCAGGCCTACGAGGACATCGTCCGCCGGGCCCGCGCCAACAAGCTGACCATGGACGACTTCACCGGCGTCACGGTCTCGCTGACCAACCCCGGCGGCATCGGCACCGTGCACTCCGTGCCGCGCCTGATGCAGAACCAGGGCACCATCGTCGGCGTCGGCGCCATGGAGTACCCGGCCGAGTTCCAGGGCTCCGCCCCGGAGACCCTGTCCCGCCTGGGCGTCTCCAAGATCATGACGCTGACCTCGACCTACGACCACCGCGTCATCCAGGGCGCGGCGTCCGGCGAGTTCCTGCGCGAGATCCACCGCCTGCTGCTCGGCGAGAACGGTTTCTACGACGAGATCTTCGAGTCGCTGCGGATCCCGTACGAGCCGGTCCGCTGGGCCACCGACGTCGCCACCACCCACGACGACGAGGTCAACAAGACCGCCCGCGTCATCGAGCTGATCCACTCCTACCGGGTCCGCGGCCACCTGATGGCCGACACCGACCCGCTGGAGTACAAGCAGCGCAAGCACCCCGACCTGGACGTCACCACCCACGGCCTCACCCTGTGGGACCTGGAGCGCGAGTTCGCGGTCGGCGGCTTCGGCGGCCAGAAGATGATGAAGCTCCGCGACATCCTCGGCCTGCTGCGCAACACCTACTGCCGCACCGTCGGCATCGAGTACATGCACATCCAGGACCCGAAGCAGCGCAAGTGGCTGCAGGAGCGCCTGGAGAAGCCGTACGCGAAGCCGGAGCGCGAGGAGCAGCTGCGGATCCTCCGCCGCCTGAACTCGGCCGAGGCCTTCGAGACCTTCCTGCAGACCAAGTACGTCGGCCAGAAGCGCTTCTCGCTGGAGGGCGGTGAGTCGCTGATCGCCCTGCTGGACGCGACCATCGACGCCGCCGCCGAGCACCGCCTGGACGAGGCCGTCATCGGCATGGCCCACCGCGGCCGCCTGAACGTGCTGGCCAACATCGTCGGCAAGCCGTACGGCAAGATCTTCGGCGAGTTCGAGGGCAACCTCGACCCGAAGTCGATGCACGGCTCCGGCGACGTCAAGTACCACCTGGGCTCCGAGGGCACCTTCACCGGCCTGGACGGCGAGACCATCAAGGTCTCGCTGGCCGCGAACCCCTCCCACCTGGAGACGGTCGACCCGGTCGTCGAGGGCATCGCCCGCGCCAAGCAGGACATCCTGGACCAGGGCGGCACGACCTTCCCGGTGCTGCCGATCCAGGTCCACGGCGACGCGGCCTTCGCCGGCCAGGGCGTCGTCGCGGAGACCCTGAACATGTCGCAGCTGCGCGGCTACCGCACCGGCGGCACCGTGCACGTCGTGGTCAACAACCAGGTCGGCTTCACCGCCGCCCCGGCCAGCAGCCGCTCCTCGATGTACTGCACCGACGTGGCCCGCATGATCGAGGCCCCGATCTTCCACGTGAACGGCGACGACCCGGAGGCCGTGGTCCGCATCGCGCGGCTCGCCTTCGAGTTCCGCCAGGCGTTCCACAAGGACGTCGTGATCGACCTCATCTGCTACCGCCGCCGCGGTCACAACGAGGCCGACAACCCGTCGTTCACCCAGCCGCTGATGTACGACCTGATCGACAAGAAGCGCTCGGTGCGCAAGCTGTACACCGAGGGCCTGATCGGTCGCGGCGACATCACCATGGAAGAGGCGGAGCAGGCGCTCCAGGACTTCCAGGGCCAGCTGGAGAAGGTCTTCGCCGAGGTCCGCGACGCGGCCCAGACGCCGGCCGACGCCACCGCCGGCAAGCCGGTCGCCGACTTCCCGGTCACCATCCGGACCGGCATCTCCCAGGAGATGGTCAAGCGGATCGCCGCCTCGCAGGTCAACCACCCGGACTGGCTGACCGTCCACCCGCGCCTGCTGCCGCAGCTCCAGCGCCGCGCCGCCTCGGTCGAGGACAACACCATCGACTGGGCGATGGGCGAGACCCTCGCCATCGGCTCGCTGCTCATGGAGGGCCACCCGGTCCGCCTGGCCGGCCAGGACAGCCGCCGCGGCACCTTCGGCCAGCGGCACGCCGTCCTGATCGACCGCAAGACCGGCGAGGACTACACCCCGCTGCAGTACCTCACCGAGGACCAGGCCCGCTACACCGTCTACGACAGCCTGCTGTCGGAGTACGCGGCCATGGGCTTCGAGTACGGCTACTCGCTGACCCGCCCGAACGCGCTGGTCATGTGGGAGGCGCAGTTCGGCGACTTCGTCAACGGCGCGCAGACCATGGTGGACGAGTACATCGCCTCCGCCGAGCAGAAGTGGGGCCAGCACTCGGGCGTCACCCTGCTGCTGCCGCACGGCTACGAGGGCCAGGGCCCGGACCACTCGTCCGCCCGCCCGGAGCGCTTCCTGCAGATGTGCGCGCAGGACAACATGACGGTCGCGATGCCGACCCTGCCGTCGAACTACTTCCACCTGCTGCGCTGGCAGGCGCACAACCCGCACCACAAGCCGCTGGTCGTCTTCACCCCGAAGTCGATGCTGCGTCTGAAGGCCGCGGCGAGTGCGGCCGAGGAGTTCCTGTCCGGCTCGTTCCGCCCGGTCATCGGCGACTCCACCGTCGACCCGGCGCAGGTCCGCAAGGTGGTCATCACCGCCGGCAAGTTCTACTACGACCTGGCGGCGGCCCGCACCGAGCGCGGCGTCACCGACACCGCGATCGTCCGGGTCGAGCGGCTCTACCCGCTGCCGGTGGCCGAGCTCCAGGAGGAGCTGGCCCGCTACGGCGACGACGTCCAGTTCGTCTGGGCCCAGGAGGAGCCGGCCAACCAGGGTGCCTGGCCGTTCATCGCGATGAACCTGGTCGACCACCTCCAGGTCGTCATCGGCCGCAGCGGCGGCGACGCCCGCCTGCGCCGTGTCGCCCGCCCGGCGGCCTCGTCGCCCGCGGTCGGCTCGGCCAAGCGCCACGCCGCCGAGCAGCAGGCGCTGGTCGAGGAGGTCTTCGCGCTCTGACGCGCGAGGCCCCGCTGTTCGAACGCCCGCGGCCCCGCTCTCCCCACCGGGAGGGCGGGGCCGTCAAGGTCGCCGTCGGCACCTGGCGGGCGAGCCGACCCGTCTATCCTGACCAGGTCAATCCCCATCCGACCGGAGCGAACCGTGTACTTCACCGACCGAGGCATCGAGGAGCTGGAGAACCGGCGCGGCGAGGAGGAGGTCACCCTCGGGTGGCTGGCCGAGCAGCTGCGCACCTTCGTGGACCTCAACCCGGACTTCGAGGTCCCGGTCGAGCGGCTGGCCACCTGGCTGGCGCGGCTCGACGACGAGGACGACGAGTGACCCGGTGAACGCCGCCGTGAGGCCCGGGAGGCAACCGCCTCCCGGGCCTCACGCATGTCCGGGACCGGCCACCCGTAGGGGCGGGATCGGGGTCGGTTCGGGGTCGGGATCGGGGGCGGGCACGCTTGACTCCGCCCGCACGCGATATATCGTCTTTAAAAGAGAACGCGATACATCGCGATCGACAACGGGAGGCGGCAGAGATGAGCCAGTGGACGGTCGAGGGCACCGAGAGGATCACCTTCGACGAGCCGGTGCGCGCGCTCCACGTGCGGACCATCGAGGGCACGGTGAACGTGGTGGCGGCCGACGGCCCGACCCGCCTGGAGGTCACCGAGCTGGTCGGCGACCCCCTGCACGTGACCCTGGTGGACGGCGTCCTGACGGTCACCTACAAGGACATCAACAGCTGGGGCGAGTTCGGCGACTGGCTCAAGTCGGTCGGTTCGGTGAAGAACTTCTTCGGCAGCTTCAAGCGCAAGCGGATCGCCGGCGTGACGGTGACCGTCCCCACCGACGTCGAGGTCAAGGTCGGCACCGTGTCGGCCGACGCCACCGTCACCGGGGTCTCCGGGCACGTCTCGGTGCAGAGCGCCAACGGCGACACCACCCTCGCCGGGGTGACCGGCCGGATCGACGCCTCCACCGTCACCGGTGACGTGGACGCCCAGGCGGTGGGCGGCGTGCTCAAGGTCAACACCGTCTCCGGGCAGCTCACCGTCATCGCCGGCACGGCCGACCGGGTCCAGGCCAACACCGTCACCGGCGCCGTCACCCTGGACCTCGACGTGGCCGGCGAGACCGACGTCAAGGTCAACACCGTCAGCGGCCCGGTCGTGGTCCGCATCCCCTCGCTCGCCGACGCCACCGTCGAGGCCGGCTCCACCAGCGGCGACGTCTCCAGCACCTTCGAGCAGCTCCAGATGAGCAGCACCTGGGGCGCCAAGAAGATCTCCGGCCGGCTCGGCGAGGGCCGCGGCAGCCTCAACGTCACCACCGTCTCCGGCGCGGTCACCGTGCTGCGCCGCCCCGACGCGGAGGACGAGGGCCCGGTCGTGGTCAAAGAGCTCCCGGCCGGTCCGGGCACCCCGAACCTCACCAAGGAGGCCTGAGATGACCCCGGTGTTCGGCCACGGCCGGCTGCGGCTCTACCTGCTGAAGCTGCTGGACGAGGCCCCGCGACACGGCTACGAGGTGATCCGGCTGCTGGAGGAGCGCTTCCAGGGCCTGTACGCCCCCTCGGCCGGGACGGTCTACCCGCGGCTGGCCAAGCTGGAGCAGGAGGGCCTGGTCACCCACACCACCGAGGGCGGTCGCAAGGTGTACCGGCTGACCGACCCGGGCCGCGCCGAACTCGAAGCCCGGCAGAGCGAGTTGAACGAGCTGGAGCTGGAGATCCACGACTCCGTGGCGCAGCTCGCCGGGGCGATCCGGGAGGACGTCCGGGAGGGTGCCAAGGACCTGCGCGAGGAGCTGTGGAGCGCCGCCAAGCAGGCGCCGGGGCCGGAGCGCGCCGAGCGGGCCGGTGACCCGTGGGCCGGGCCGTGGGGCGACAACGAGTCCTGGCAGCGCGCCAAGGAGGAGTTCGCCCAGTTCAAGCAGCAGGCCAAGGAGCAGGCCAAGCGCGCCCGGGAGCAGGAGAAGGCCGCCAAGGCCAAGGCGAAGGCCGCCGAGGAGGAGGCCCGCCGGCTGCGCGAGCAGGCCAAGGCCTCGCGCACCGCGGCCCAGCAGGAGGCGCTGCGGATCAAGCGCCGGGTCGAACAGCAGGTGCGCGAGCACGCCGCCAAGGGTGACTGGCCGACCGGACTGGCCGAGGGCCTGTCCGAGCTGACCAAGGGCCTGGCCGGGCTGGCCGACGCGGCCCGCTGGGGCCACGGCGCGGAGGAGCCCGCCGAGCCCGCCGAGCCCGCCGAGCCGGCCGAGCGGGTCACCGTGACCCGGATCGACCTGGACGAGGACGGGCCCGGCGCCCCGGCCGACCTGCCGTCGTGGGCCCGCACCGACCCGGCCGGGGACCCGGCCCGCGAGCTGGAGCGGTTGCTCGACCGCTTCCGCGACCAGGTCCGCGACGCGGCCCGGGACGGCGGGGTGAGCCCGGCCGGGCTGGCCGAGGCCGGCGCGGTGCTGGGCGCCGCGGGCGAGCGTCTCAAGCGGCTGCTCGGCTGAGCCGGCGGTCCGGCGACGGCCCGGTGCCCCCCCTCGCGGTGGGCACCGGGCCGTCGCCGTTCAGGGCGTGAGGACGATCTTGCCGAAGACGTCGCCCTTGGCGAGTCGGGCGAAGCCCTCCCGGGCCTCGGCCAGCGGCAGCACCGAGTCGATCACCGGCCGGACGCCGGTGTTGGCGCAGAACGCGAGCAGCCCGGCCAGTTCCTCCTTGGTGCCCATGGTCGAGCCGACCACCTTGAGCTCCAGGAAGAAGATCCGGTTCAGCTCGACGGAGCCGGGGTTGGGGCCGGAGGTGGCCCCGGAGATGACGATGGTGCCGCCCGGGCGCAGCGACTTCACCGAGTGCGACCAGGTCGCCGCGCCGACCGTCTCCAGCACCGCGTCCACCCGCTCGGGCAGCCGGGCGCCGCTCTCGAAGGCCGCGTCGGCGCCGAGCTCCACCGCCCGGGCTCGCTTGGCCTCGTCCCGTCCGGTGACCCAGACCCGCAGGCCGGCCGCCTTGCCGAGGACGATCAGCGCGGTCGCCACCCCTCCGCCCGCGCCCTGCACCAGGACGGTGTCGCCGGGCTTGACCCCGGCGTTGGTGAACAGCATCCGGTAGGCCGTCAGCCAGGCGGTGGGCAGGCAGGCGGCCTGCTCGAAGCTCAGCCCGGCGGGCTTGGGCAGCAGGTTCCAGGTGGGCACCGCGACCCGCTGGGCGAAGGTGCCCTGGTAGCGCTCGGTCAGGATGGAGCGCGGCTCGTCGGGGCCGACGCCGTGGCCGCTCTGGCCGATCACCGAGTGGAGGACCACCTCGTTGCCGTGCTCGTCGACGCCGGCGGCGTCGCACCCGAGGATCATCGGCAGCTTCTCGGCGGGCAGGCCGACCCCGCGCAGCGACCACAGGTCGTGGTGGTTGAGGCTGGCGGCCCGGACCGTGACCACGCTCCAGCCGGGACGGGCCTGCGGCTCGGGGAGGTCGCCCAGCTCCAGCCCGCTCAGCGGGTCGGCGGCGTCGATACGTGCGGCGTAGGCAGCGAACATGCCACCGGACGATAGCCGCGACGGCCCGGGGCCGGGAACCACGCGGCGGTGTGACGCGTGTCCCGGCCCCGGGCCGTTTGCCGACTGTGCGGTCGGATCGTCAGATCCGCGCCACGCCCTCCGCCCGGGCGGCCTCGGCGACGGCCTTGGTGACCGCCGGCGCGACCCGCTCGTCGAACGGCGAGGGGATGACCTTCTGCGGCGTCAGCTCGTCGGCCACCACGCCGGCCAGGGCCTTGGCGGCGGCCAGCTTCATGCCCTCGGTGATCCGGGAGGCGCGGACCTGGAGGGCGCCCGCGAAGATGCCCGGGAAGGCCAGCACGTTGTTGATCTGGTTCGGGAAGTCGCTGCGGCCGGTGGCGACCACGGCGGCGTACTTGTGCGCGACCTCGGGGTGGATCTCCGGGGTGGGGTTGGCCATCGCGAAGATGAACGCGCCCTCGGCCATGGTCGCGACGACCTCCTCCGGCACGGTGCCGCCGGAGACGCCGATGAACACGTCGGCGCCGGCCAGCGCGTCGGCCAGCGAGCCCTTGAGGCCGGTGCGGTTGGTCCGCGCGGCGATCTCGGCCTTGACGTCGGTCAGGTCGCCGCGGCCCTCGTACACCACGCCCTTGCGGTCGCAGACGGCCACGTCGCCGATGCCGGCCGCGACCAGCATCTTGGCGATCGCGATGCCGGCCGCGCCGGCGCCGGAGATGACGGCCCGCAGCGAGCCGATCTCACGGCCGGTCACCTTCGCCGCGTTCCACAGGGCGGCGGTGCTGACGATCGCGGTGCCGTGCTGGTCGTCGTGGAACACCGGGATGTCCAGGGCCTCCTGGAGCCGGCGCTCGATCTCGAAGCAGCGGGGGGCGGAGATGTCCTCCAGGTTGACGCCGCCGAAGGAGGGCGCCAGCCGGACCACGGTCTCGACGATCTCGTCGACCCCGGTGCAGTCGAGCGCGATCGGCACCGCGTCCACGCCGCCGAACTGCTTGAACAGGATGGCCTTGCCCTCCATCACCGGCAGCGAGGCCTGCGGGCCGATGTCACCGAGACCCAGCACCGCGGTGCCGTCGGTGACCACCGCGACGGTGTTGGACTTCCAGGTGTAGTCGTTGACCAGCTCCGGCTGCTCGGCGATGGCCGTGCAGACCCGGGCGACACCGGGGGTGTAGGCGAGGGACAGGTCGTCCGCGTCGCGCACCGGGACGGTCGCCCGGATCTCCATCTTGCCGCCGCGGTGGAGCGCGAAAACCGCGTCGACCGGATCGTCGGTGTCCTGGATGCTGCTGATGATCTCCGCTGCCACGATGACCTCTTCGTCAGTGATCTGGCGAGGGCACGCGACCGACGGACGGGCGACCCCGTCCGGAAACCGGAAACCGGGTACGCCGAAGCGGACCCGGGACGAGGGTCGGGGCGCAGCCGTCGGGCGGCGCCCTCGAATGAGGGTGTTATGGGGTCTGGTGTTGTCCGTGTTGTGCTTCCCGCCCGAGCGTAGGTCGGACGACGGCATCGCACCTATGCCTTTTCGTCCTCGTCACGTACGGTTCATCGCCGCGCTGTCGCGTCACGGAGGTCCGGCGTCGGAAGCACCGGACCCCGGCGGCGGCGACGGCATGAGCGCACGCGCACCCGCGGGGGTGAACGCAGATCCGAAGGGGAGTCGGGCGTTCCGGATACGGAGCCGCGTGAGACTTCCGTTCCTGGACACCCCGAGCCTGTCGGGGCTCGTCGGTCTGGTTCGAGCGTTCGGGGGTCACCCGGTGACGATTCTGACACACCGGCGGCCGGGCCCGGCAGGGCGGGACGGAACAGTCCGGTCCGCATACCTATGCGCACAGTGACAGGGCCACGGGATGGGTCCGAATAGCGGACAGCGCGACCCCTCGTTATCCGATTTTGATCTGGATGAGGGCCACCTGGGTGTCATCAGATGGCAGGATTCCCCCCATCTCCGATCGAGTCGGCCCATGGTCGAGGCGGTTCGGTCGACGTCCACCTCGGCGGAGGGTGGCGGAAGCAGTACCTCGTAAAACCCCGGACGGCGTCCCACGCGCCCGGGCAACTGCACGACCCGGCCTGCACGTACGACGACGTACGACGACACGAACGTACCGAACCGTCCGGTTCGCCGTTTCCGGTGCGCCGCTCCCGCGGCGCGCTCCGCCCGACCTCTCTCCCCCAGGATGGAGATCCCCCTCATGAGCGCCCGTACCCAGCGCAACCGACTCCTCGCGGCCGGCCTGGTCGCCGCCTCGTTCTCCCTCGCGCTGACCGCTTGCAGCAGCAGCAGCAAGGACGAAGGCAGTGGCGCCCCCAACGCCTCCGCGACCGTCAACGAGGTCAAGGCCGACCCCAAGCTCGCCTCGCTCGTCCCGGACGACGTCAAGGCGGCCGGCAAGCTCCTGATCGGCGCGGACGCCTCGTACGCGCCGGACGAGTTCAAGGACGACAGCGGCAAGGTCATCGGCATGGACGTCGACCTGGCCAACGCCATCGCCGCCAAGCTCGGCCTGAAGGCCGAGGTCCAGGACTCCGGCTTCACCGCGATCCTCCCCGGCATCCAGTCGAACAAGTTCCAGCTCGGCATGTCCTCCTTCACGGACAAGAAGGAGCGCGAGGAAGTCGTCGACATGGTCACCTACTTCAACTCCGGCAGCGCCGTCGCGGTGAAGAAGGGCAACCCGGAGAAGATCGACCCGAAGGACCTCTGCGGCAAGAAGGTCGCCGTCCAGACCGGCACCACCCAGGCCGACGAGATCAACGACACCCGCGACCCGGACTGCGTCAAGGCCGGCAAGCCGGGCATCCAGAACGGGGGCGACAAGTTCGACCTCCAGACGGACGTCACCAACGCCGTGGTCTCCGGCCGCGACCAGGCGATGATGGCCGACTCCCAGGTCGTCGACTACGCGGTCAAGCAGTCCGGCGGCCAGCTGGAGAAGGTCGGCGAGACCTACGGCGTGGCCCCCTACGGCGTCGCCCTGGCCAAGGGCTCCAAGCTCACCCCCGCCATCCAGGGCGCCGTCCAGTCGCTGATCGACGACGGCACCTACAAGCAGATCCTCACCAAGTGGGGCGTCGAGGCCGGCGCCATCGACAAGTCGGTGATCAACAGCGTCGCCGCCGGCCACTGACCCTCGTACGCTCCATCTTCTCCCCCGAGGCCACACCGTGAACTCTTTGGACAAGGGGACGGCGGAGAAGGGACGGCCCGACACCATCCGGGCCGTCCCCGTCCGCCACCCCGGACGCTGGGCGGGCGCCGTCGTCATCGCCCTGCTCGCGGCGATGCTGCTGAGCGCCCTCTTCACCAACCCCGCTTTCAAGTGGGACATCGTCGGTCAGTACCTGTTCCACGCCAGCATCATGCACGGCCTGCTGGTCACACTGGAGCTGACCGTGCTCGCCATGCTCATGGGCGTGGTCGGCGGCATCGTCCTCGCGGTGATGCGCCTGTCCCCCAACCCGCTGCTGGCCGGCGTCGCCTGGGTCTACATCTGGGTCTTCCGCGGCACCCCGGTGCTGGTGCAGCTGGTGTTCTGGAACTTCCTCGGCCTGATCTGGGCCAAGCTGTCGATCGGTGTCCCGTGGGGACCGGAGTTCTGGTCCCAGCAGACCAACGTGCTGATCCCGACCTTCGTCGCCGCGCTGCTGGGCCTCGGCCTCAACGAGGCCGCCTACATGGCGGAGATCGTCCGCGGCGGCATCCAGTCGGTGGACGAGGGCCAGGCCGAGGCCGCGCACGCGCTCGGCATGAGCCGGTTCCAGGCGATGCGCCGGATCGTCCTGCCGCAGGCCATGCGGGTGATCATCCCGCCGACCGGCAACGAGACCATCTCGATGCTCAAGACCACCTCGCTGGTCTCGGTGATCTCCCTGGAGGAGATCTTCCGGGCCGGCCAGGTGATCTACTCCCGCAACTACCAGAACATCCCGCTGCTGATCGTGGTCAGCCTCTGGTACCTCTTCTTCACCTCCGTGCTGACCATCGGCCAGTACTACCTGGAGCGCTACTACGCCCGGGGTTCCAACCGCACCCTCCCGCCCACCCCGCTGCAGCGGCTCCGGGGCCTGTTCGCCGGGAAGCCCGCCGCCCCCGGGACGTCCCCCCGCACCGCCCCGGGGCACGACGGAGGTGGTCCCGCATGACCGATCCGACCAAGCCCCCCGCCGACGCCGCCGCGTCCGCCGAGCCCATGGTCCGCGCCGAGAACGTGCACAAGTCCTACGGGCTGACCGAGGTGCTCAAGGGCATCGACCTGGAGGTCAGGCAGCGCGAGGTGTTCTGCCTGATCGGCCCGTCCGGCTCCGGCAAGTCGACCTTCCTGCGGTGCATCAACCACCTGGAGAAGATCAACGCCGGCCGCCTCTGGGTGGACGGCGAGCTGGTCGGCTACCAGCAGCGGGGCGACCGGCTGTACGAGCTCAGGGACCGCGAGGTCGCCGTCAAGCGGCGCGACATCGGCATGGTCTTCCAACGCTTCAACCTGTTCCCGCACATGACCGCCATCGAGAACGTGATGGAGGCCCCGGTCCAGGTCAAGGGCGAGAGCAGGGCCGAGGCCCGCGAGCACGGCATGGCCCTGCTCCAGCGGGTGGGCCTCGCCGACAAGGCGAAGAACTACCCCTCGCAGCTCTCCGGCGGCCAGCAGCAGCGCGTGGCGATCGCCCGCGCGCTGGCCATGAAGCCCAAGCTGATGCTCTTCGACGAGCCGACCTCCGCGCTGGACCCGGAGCTGGTCGGCGACGTCCTCGACGTCATGCGCGGCCTCGCCGAGGAGGGCATGACCATGGTGGTCGTCACCCACGAGATGGGCTTCGCCCGCGAGGTCGGCGACGCGCTGGTGTTCATGGACGGCGGCGTGGTGGTCGAGTCCGGCACCCCCCGCGAGGTGCTCACCAACCCCCAGCACGAGCGCACCAGGGCCTTCCTGTCCAAGGTGCTCTGAGAGCCCCACCGTCGGCGCCCGGCAGGCCTGACCTGCCGGGCCCGACGTTTTCTCCGCCCAGGTAATAGGCTGGAGGCTGTCAGCCTGTTACCGAACCTGGAAGGACCCCTGTGGAGCTCGCCGCGTACGCCGATCTCGCCGTTCGGCTGGTGAACACCGAGGAGCCCGAGCGCGGCACCGACACGCTGACCTCGGTCGAGGCGGTGCGCGGACTGTTCTCCGACTCCTCGCGGGCCGCCGCGCTCGCCGACGAGTCCGACCTGCCCCGGCTGCGGGCGGTGCGCACCAGGCTGCGCGGGGTCTTCGAGGCCGCCGCCGAGGGGGACGAGATCCGCGGCGTCGACCTGCTGAACAGCCTGCTGATGGAGTACCCGGTCAGCCCGCTGATCTCCGGGCACGACTACCTGGACGACGCCGGACGGCCCCGCTGGCACCTGCACCTGGCCGACAACTCCGCCACCGCCACCGCGCACTTCAGTGCGGTCGCCTGCATGGGCCTGGCCGTCCACCTGACCGAACTCGGCGCCGACCGGCTCGGCATCTGCCAGGCCGCGCCCTGCCGCAACGCCTACCTGGACACCTCGACCAACCGCTCCCGCCGCTACTGCTCGGACCGCTGCGCGACCCGCGCCAACGTCGCCGCCTACCGGGCCCGCAAGCGCCAGGAGGCGGAGGCCGCGGCCCGCGCCTAGCCCGCGCCCAGGTCCTGTCCGGGTCGAGATGCCCTACGGCGTGTCGGCCGCGTCGACCCAGGCGCCCAGCCGGCGGGCCAGGCCCGGCACCCGGGCCAGTCGCGGGGTGAGCAGCAGCCGTTCCAGCCGGCGGCCCGGCGCCAGCCAGGCCGGGCTCGGACGCAGCCGCAGCAGCGCCCGGCCGAGCACCAGCTCGTCCGGGACCGCACCGTAGCTGCGGCTGTCGCTGTCCACCGGACGGTTGTCGGAGAGCAGCCACCAACCCCTGGCCCGGCGCTCCGCGGCCCGCTTCACCACCAGCAGGTCCTGCTGGAAGGGGTGCCGGAAGACCACCACCGCGCCCGGCCGGATCGGTGCGCCGTAGCGGACCAGCAGCTGGTCGCCCTCGCGCAGGGTCGGCACCATCGACGGCCCCGCCACGTCGACCAGCCCGAACGGCAGCACGCCACCCGGTTCACCGTCCTCCGGTCGCGTGCTCCGCGCCACGACTCCTCCTCCGATCGGCCCGCCCCCAGTCTGCCGTACGGACCGTCATCTGTTCGATGCCCGAATTGGCACGGTTCCGGGTCCGCCTTTGGCCCTGGGCCCACCGCCCGATCGCGAAACCGGGAGGGCGGAAGGGTAATCTCAGGCGCGGGAAGACGATCTAAGGAAGGACTCCCATGTTCTCTCGTCTGTTTGCACCGCGCGCCACCGCCCACGCCCACTGCGACCTGCCCTGCGGCGTGTACGACCCGGCGCAGGCCAAGCTGGAGGCCGAGTCCGTCAAGGCCACCCAGGAGAAGTACCAGGCCAACGAGGACCCGCACTTCCGCGCCCGCGCCATCATCATCAAGGAGCAGCGCGCCGAGGCCGTCAAGCACCACATCTCGGTGCTGTGGAGCGACTACTTCAAGGCCCCGCACTTCGAGAAGTACCCGCAGCTGCACCAGCTGATCAACGACACCCTGAAGGCCGCCTCGGCCGCCAAGGCGTCCACCGACCCGGCCACCGGCCAGGCCCTGCTGGACCTGATCGCCGAGGTCGACAAGATCTTCTGGGAGACCAAGCAGGCCTGAGCCTGACGCGTCGCCACCCGGCCGCCCCCGTCCGCACCGTCGGACGGGGGCGGTCGTGCGTTCACGTCCGACCCGCCCTCGGTAAGGGTCGCTTGGCCTGAGCGGCTGTTATGCTGCCAAGGCGTCCGAGGGGGAAGTCCGGTGTGAATCCGGCGCTGACCCGCAACGGTGAGCACGGCCCGTACCAGCCCGGACGGCCGTGCCAGCCCGATCGCCCCCGGCCGCTCGACCTCCCGACAACTCGCCGCGGACTGCGAGGGGAACGGCGCCCCGGCACCCCCGCGGTCCGCGCCCGCCCCGGCGCACCCACGGCCCGAGGCAAGGCGCCACCCGTGAACCGCGCACCCGTGAACCGTGCAGCCGGCCCGCCCACCCGTCGAATACCCGTCGCCCCGCTCGCCGCCGGCCTCGCCGCCGCGCTGCTGCTCTCGCTGGTCTGCGGGGTCGCCCTCGGCTCCTCCGGGATCGGCCTGTCCCGCGTCCTGCGGCTGCTCGGCGCCGGGCTCACCGGCGGCCGGCTGGACGCGGACGAGGCCGCCGCCTACGCGATCGTCTGGGAGATCCGGCTGCCGCGCACCGTCCTGGCCGCGGTGGTCGGCGCCGGGCTGGCCGCCTGCGGGACCGCCGTCCAGGCCCTGGTGCGCAACTCCCTGGCCGACCCCTTCGTGCTCGGCATCTCCTCCGGCGCGGCCGTCGGCGCCAACGCCGTCCTGCTGTTCGGCGCCTTCGCCTCGCTCGGGGTCTGGGCGATCTCCGCCTCCGCCTTCGGCTCCGCGCTCGTCGCCATGACCCTGGTCTACCTCGCCGCCCGCACCGCGTACGGGCTCACCCCGCTGCGCCTGGTGCTCACCGGCACCGCCCTGTCCTACGGCTTCTCCGCCGCCACCACCCTGATGGTCTTCGCCGCCGACCGCGGCGAGGCCGCCCGGGACGCCATGATGTGGCTGCTCGGCAGCCTCGGCGGCGCCACCTGGGGCTCGGTGCCGATCGCCGCCGCCACCGTGCTGGCCGGCCTCGCCTACCTGGGCTGCGCCGCCGGCCGGCTGGACGCGCTCGCCATGGGCGACGAGACCTCCGCCTCGCTCGGCGTGGACCCGGACCGGCTGCGCCGCGAGCTGTTCGTGGTGACCGCCGCCGTGACCGGCACCGTGGTCGCGGTCAGCGGGGCGATCGGCTTCGTCGGGCTGCTGATGCCGCACCTGGCGCGGATGCTGGTCGGCGCCGGGCACCGCCGGGTGCTGGTGATCGCACCGCTCGCCGGGGCCCTGCTGCTGGTCTGGGTGGACATCGCCTCGCGCACCCTGCTGGCGCCCGCCGAACTGCCCGTCGGGGTGTTCACCGCGGTGCTCGGCGTGCCCGCCTTCCTGCTGATGATGCGCCGCCGCGGCCAGGCCTTCGGAGCCGCCCGATGAACCGGCTGAACGGGATGAACCGGATGACCGACCCGACCGGGGCCCGGGGCCCGGGCGAGGACCTCGCCGTCGACGCCGTCTCGGTGGAGCTGGCCGGCACCCGGCTGGTCCACGAGGTGAGCCTGGACGCCGCCGCCGGCCGGGTGGTCGGACTGGTCGGACCGAACGGCAGCGGCAAGTCGACCCTGCTGCGCTGCGTCTACCGGGTGCTCAAGCCGGCCGGCGGCGCGGTCCGGCTGGCCGGCGACGACCTGCACGCGCTCACCGCCCGCGAGACGGCCCGGCGGGTGGCCGCGCTGACCCAGGAGCACTCCGCCGAGTTCGACTTCACGGTCGCCGAAGTGGTCGCCATGGGCCGGCTGCCGCACCGCCGCGGCTTCGGCGCCCCGGCCGACGGCGACGAGGAGCGCTGCGCCGAGGCCCTGCGCAAGGTCCGCGCCGGGCACCTCGCCGAACGGGGCTTCCTGAGCCTGTCCGGCGGCGAGAAGCAGCGGGTGCTGTTCGCCCGCGCGCTGGTCCAGGAGCCACGGCTGCTGGTGCTGGACGAACCCACCAACCACCTCGACATCGCGCACCAGCTGGAGGTGCTGGCCCTCGCCCGCGAGGCCGGACCGACGGTGGTCACCGCGCTGCACGACCTCAACCTGGCGGCGAGCCACTGCGACCTCCTGTACGTGCTGCGGGCCGGCCGGATCGTCGCCTCCGGCCCGCCCCACGAGGTGCTCCGGCCCGCCCTGCTGGCCGAGGTGTTCGGCGTCCGCGCCACCCCGGTGCGGCACCCGGAGACCGGCGCCCTCCAGCTGCTGTTCGACCGCCTCGCCCCCTCCGCCTGACCAGCCCCCCGAAGGAACCACCGTGCGCACCAAGGCCGTTGCCGCCACCGCCCTGCTCACCCTCGGACTCACCGCCTGCGGCGCCGAGATCGCCCCCGAGGAGGCCGCCGCCGGCTCCGCCCACTACCCGGTGACGGTGGAGAACTGCGGCGAGAAGCTCACCTTCGACCACAAGCCCGCCCGGGTGGTCACCAACGACGTCAACATCACCGAGCTGATGCTCTCGCTCGGCCTCGCCGACCGGATGGCCGGCTACGTGATGCCCGACGACAAGGGGAAGATCGACGCGGTGGCCTGGAAGGACGGCTACCAGCAGACCACCTGGCTCTCCAAGAAGGTGCTCACCAAGGAGATCGCGCTGGACGCCAAGGCCGACCTGGTCTTCGCCGGCTGGCACTACGGCTTCGTCGAGGGCACCGGCGTCACCCCGCAGGCGTTCAAGGCGCTCGGGGTCGACTCGTACGTGCTCAGCGAGTCCTGCCGCAGCGGCAAGGGCGCCGAGCGCGGCGTGATGGACCCGCTGGAGGCGCTCTACACCGACCTGGCCAACCTCGGCGAGATCTTCGACGTCAAGGACCGCTCCGACAAGCTGATCGCCGACTTCAAGGCGCGGATCGCCGCCGTCCCGCGGCCCGAGCGCCACCCGTCCGTCTTCCTGTACGACAGCGGGCAGGACAAGCCGTACACCGCCGGGAAGTTCGCCGCCGCGAACGAGATCATCACCCGGGCCGGCGGCGGCAACATCATGGGCGACCGGGCCGACACCTGGTTCACGGCCGGCTGGGAGAGCGTGGTGCGGCTCGATCCGGAGGTGATCGTGATCAACGACTACGCGACCCCCCGCGCCGAGGAGAAGCGCCGGTTCCTCAAGTCCTTCCCGCCGCTGGCCGACGTCGCCGCGGTCAGGAACGACCGGATCTTCGTCATGGACTACGTCGACCTGGTGGAGAGCCCGCGCAACCCGGCCGCGATCGGCGCGCTGGCCGAGTACCTGCGCACCGTGCCGGCCCGCTGACCGACCGCCGACCGCGCTCCTCCGACCGGACGGCCGGGCGTACGCTCAAGGTACGGACCGACGGAACCCGACCGGAGGAGCGAGATCATGACCACCGTGGCGGGCCCCGCCGCCTTCGACGCCCGCGCACTGCGCGAGGGCATCGAACACGGCGACGCCGAAACCCTCCTGGCGCTCTACGCCGAGGACGCCGAACTGCGCATGGTCGATCGCAAGACCCAGCCCAGCCACCCCCTGGTGATGCACGGGCGGGCGGAGATCGGCGCCATGCTGGACGACGTCTACGGCCGCGAGATGACCCACAAGCTGGAACAGGTGGTGGTCCAGGGCGACCACGTCGCCTTCCTGGAATCCTGTCGCTACCCGGACGGCGTCCGGGTGTTGATGTCCTCGATGGCCGACCTGCGGGACGGACGGATCGTCGACCAGACCTCCGTCCAGGCCTGGGACGAGACCGGTCCCGAGCAGTAGGCTCACAGTCATGATCCGCACCGCCGTCGCCAGCGACGTCCCCGTCATCCACGCCATGATCCGTGAACTCGCGGACTACGAGAAGGCCCTGCACGAGGCGAAGGCCACCGAGGCCCAGCTGCACGACGCCCTGTTCGGCGAGAGCCCGGCGCTGTTCGGCCTGATCGCCGAGGACGGGACCACCGGCGAGCCGGTCGGCTTCGCGCTCTGGTTCCGCAACTTCTCGACCTGGCGCGGCACCCACGGGATCTACCTGGAGGACCTGTACGTCCGCCCGGAGGCCCGCGGCGGCGGCCACGGCAAGGCGCTGCTGCTGGAGCTCGCCCGGATCGCCGTCGAGCGCGGCTACTCCCGGGTCGAGTGGTCGGTCCTGGACTGGAACCAGCCCTCGATCGACTTCTACAAGTCGATCGGCGCGGTGTCGATGGACGAGTGGACGGTCTACCGTCTCACCGACGGGGCGCTGGCCGCCGCCGGACAGCGCTGAACGGTCCCGTACGGGCCGGGGAAAGGGTCTGCCACCCTGCGTCGCAATGCCTTACCATGAGTAACTCCCGAACCGGGGTGCGGAAGGCAGAGCGATGGCGGATCCGCGGCACCGGGGCCCCTCCGGGGGTAGCAAGCGGTAACAAGCGGGGTACCAAGAAAGCACAGCGCGCCACCCAGGAGGCAAGGGTGTCCCAGATCGACGGCGATCTCGGTGTTCAGGACTTCGTGGAGGTCCGGCTGCCCGCAGCGGGCGCCTACCTCTCCGTGCTGCGAACAGCGACGGCCGGGTTGGCGGCCCGGCTGGATTTCACCCTCGACGAGATCGAGGACCTGCGGATCGCGGTCGACGAGGCCTGCGCCATCCTGCTCCAGCAGGCGGTGCCCGGCTCCGTACTGTCCTGCGAGTTCCGGCTGGTCGGCGACTCGCTGAAGGTGACCGTCGCCGCACCGACCACCGACGGCAAGGCTCCCGAACGGGACACCTTCGCCTGGACGGTGCTCTCCGCGCTGGCCGGCGAGGTCGACTCCTCGGTCGCCGAGGACAACACCGTGTCGATCAGCCTGCACAAGAAGCGCGGCGGGACCCCGGCCCACTAGTCGGGCCGGCCGGCAGCGAGCAGCACCCAGCACCACCCGCGCAAGGGCCGTCCGCCGATCCCCGCTCCGGGGCCCGGCGGGCGGCTCCCGGTACCGCCCCCGGGGCGGTACGACCAACGAGACGATTCCGGGGCCGCCGGCCCCGGTGCTCCCGGAACGGAACGGGGGAATGGCCGTGAGTGATCTGGACCGTACCGGCCTCGCGACGGCGGGACCTGCCGTACCGACCCAGGCGAGCGTTCCCGGCCTCGCCGCCAACGACGAAGCGCACCCGAAGGACGCCCACCGGATGAGCCACCCCACCGAGCCGACGTCCGATCCGACGCCCGCCTCCGCGTCCCCGCCGGGCCCGGTGAGCCCGGCGGGCCCGGTGGACCCCGCGGACGAGACGAAGGCAGCGAACGCAGCGGACCCGGCGGCCGAGGCGGACCCGGCACCCGAGGCCGAACTGCACGGCGCGGTGCCCGCCCAGGGCTCGCACCGCACCGGCGCCCCGGACCGGGAGGCCGCCCGCGCGCTGTTCGTCCGGCTGTCCGCACTGCCCGAGGGCTCCCCGGAGCGGGTCGAGCTGCGCAACCAGCTGGTGCGGATGCACATCCCGCTGGTCGAGCACCTGGCCCGGCGCTTCCGCAACCGCGGTGAGCCGCTGGACGACCTGACCCAGGTCGCCACCATCGGGCTGATCAAGTCGGTGGACCGCTTCGACCACGAGCGCGGGGTCGAGTTCTCCACCTACGCGACGCCGACCATCGTCGGGGAGATCAAGCGGCACTTCCGCGACAAGGGCTGGGCGGTGCGCGTTCCGCGCCGGCTCCAGGAGCTGCGGCTCTCGCTCACCACGGCGACCAGCGAACTCTCCCAGCGGCACGGCCGCTCCCCCACGGTGCACGAACTGGCCGAGCACCTGGGGATCTCCGAGGAGGACGTCCTGGAGGGCCTGGAGTCCGCCAACGCGTACTCCACGCTGTCCCTGGACGTCCCGGACAGCGACGACGAGTCGCCGGCCGTCGCGGACACCCTGGGCGCGACCGACGAGGCGCTGGAGGGCGTCGAGTACCGCGAGTCGCTCAAGCCGCTGCTGGCCCAACTGCCGCCCCGGGAGCAGAAGATCCTGGTGCTGCGGTTCTTCCGGAACATGACCCAGTCGCAGATCGCCGCCGAGGTGGGGATCTCCCAGATGCACGTGTCCCGACTGCTCGCCCGGACGTTGGCGCAGCTGCGGGAGAAGCTCCTGGTGGAGGAGTAGGACTGACGGTGGCTCAGGTCCGGCGGCCCTGTGTGCTCAGCCCTCCGGCTGGGCGTACAGGGCCGCCGTCGACTTCGGGTTCAGCAGGCAGCCGATGCCCACCAGGCCGAGCAGGCCGACCAGCACGCCGACCGCGACCATCCCGCCGCCGATCTGGCACATGTAGTAGGCGACCGGCAGGCAGATCGAGTTGGTCAGCACCGCCGGACTGCGGCCCCAGCGGCGCTCCTTGAGCAGCGCGCGGGCGGCCAGGATCGGCAACACGCCGAGCAGCACGATGACCGCGCCGCCGAACTCGTTCAGGGCCAGCTGCTTGGCCTCGCCGGAGAGCGCGGACACCATGTCCATGACGCCGACGACGGCCAGCGCGGCGCCCTCCAGGGCGGTGAGGGCGGCGCCCAGGGTCAGGGAGGCCGGACGGCCGGAGCCTGCCGAGGGGGCGGGAGCGGAGGTTTCTGCGGTCACTCCAGCAGGGTAGCCGCCGGTCGGTCCGTACCGACCCGTAGGCTTTCCCCATGCGCGCTCTCCTGGTCGTGAACCACAAGGCCACCACCACCAGTGGCCGGACCAGGGACGTCCTGATCCACGCGCTGCGCAGCGATCTGAAGCTGGAGGTCGCCGAGACCCAGTACCGGGGCCACGCGCGCGACCTGGCCCGCGAGGCGGCGGAGGACGGCACGGTCGACCTGGTGGTGGCGCTGGGTGGCGACGGCACCGTCAACGAGGTGGTGAACGGGCTGCTCGCGCACGGCCCGGGCGAGAAGGTCCCGCGACTGGCCGTGGTGCCGGGCGGTTCGACCAATGTGTTCGCCCGCGCGCTGGGCCTGCCCAACGATCCGGTGGAGGCCACCGGGGCGCTGCTGGACGCGCTGGAGCACGGCCGCGAGCGGCCGATCGGGCTCGGCAAGGCGATGACCGACGGCCTGCCGGACCGCTGGTTCACCTTCACCGCCGGCCTCGGCTTCGACGCCGGGGTGGTGGGCCGGGTCGAGGAGCAGCGCCGGGCCGGGCGCAAGTCCACCCACGCCCTGTACGTCGGCCAGGCCCTGAAGCACTACTTCACCCAGCGTGAGCAGCGCCGTTCCGGCCCGGTCTCCCTGCTCCTGCCGGGGCGGGCGCCGGTTGCGGGCCTGGTGCTGTCGATAGTCAGCAACACCTCGCCGTGGACCTTCCTCGGCAACCGTCCGGTCTACCCCTCACCGCTCGCCTCCTTCGACACTGATCTGGACGTCTTCGGCATCACCCGGATGACGGCGTTCGGCACGGCTCGAACGGTCCGTCAGATCCTGCGGTCGTACGCGTCTTCGAGCGACAGCGCCCCTCCGGCCGGTCCCGGCGGGAAGCACGTCGTCTCCTATCACGACGTCAGACACTTCACCTTGGTTTCGGAGGAACCCAGCCCGTTCCAGGTCGACGGCGACCATCTTGGAGACAGGAGTCGCGTCAGTTTCACAGGCGTTCGGCGGGCACTGCGTGTGATTGTGTGACTGGAAGGGGGGTTCCTCCTTCTTCTCGAACGCACAAGCCCCCTTCACTCCATAGAAGTACTGGCTGTGAGCTAGGCGACACCGAAGAATCCAAAATTCCTCCCCGAAGGGGGTTGTATCCGAGCCCGAGGTTTGCGAACCTCTACATGGCGATCGGGACACATCGCAGCGACGGCAACTCCGGAACCACAGGAGCGCCGACCGCGGGGTGTCCCTCGAATCGCCGAATCCCCCCCAGCACAGACCACCCGGGCCCGGTGGGCCTTTGGTCTCTTTTGCTGTTGCGGGATTCGTGAAAGCGTTCACATTCACAAGCCATTCGATTATGCCGATCGGGCCACCCCCCGCGGCAGGAGGAGTTGGACGACCATGGACTGGCGCCACCGCGCTGTCTGCCGCGAAGAGGACCCGGAGCTGTTCTTCCCGATCGGGAACACCGGTCCTGCTCTGCTGCAGATCGAGGAAGCCAAGGCCGTGTGCCGCCGCTGTCCGGTGATGGAGCAGTGCCTCCAGTGGGCTCTCGAGACCGGCCAGGACGCCGGCGTCTGGGGCGGCATGAGCGAGGACGAGCGTCGCGCCATGAAGCGCCGCGCCGCCCGCAACCGCGCCCGCACCGCCTGATCGCGCAGCGATCACACGCCGTAGTACCCGCAGTAACCGCCGTACCGATCGACACATGATCAAAGGCTTCCCTGCACCTCCTGGTGAAGCCTTCCGCACAAAGGGCCCCGCCCCGCGAGGCTCTGCGACACCGGACAGCCCAGCCACTTGATACTGTTCACTTAGAGCAATATTGTGGAGCTGTGGCGCTCACCGTGTGCAACGCACCGGCGAAGTGTCGCACCACCCAGAGCCCCCGTTCCGGCCGACTCCCCCCGACGGCCGGAACGGGTTGAGAGGCCCTGTCGACCCACCCCCCCCCGGTCGACAGGGCCTCGTTTCTGTTTCCGCGCTCCGGCGCGCGGAGCGTGCACCCGGCGCTCTCGCCGGGCTCACGCCCCCGTCGCACACCTTCGCGCACCTTCGCGCAACCCACGCCTCAGCGGACCGGGATCTCCAGGATCACCTTGGTCCCGCCGTTCGGGCCGGCCACCATGTCGAAGGTGCCGCCCAGTTCGCCGGTGGCCAGCGTCCGGACGATCTGGAGTCCGAGGTTGCCCGCCGTCTTCGGGTCGAACCCCTCCGGCATGCCGCGGCCGTCGTCCTGCACCGTGATCAGCAGGTACTCCTCCGGCCGGGCGCCGCCGTTCCAGCTGTCCGACCAGCCCATCCCGGTCGCCGGGGCCCGGCCGCGCAGCGCGCTCACCTCCAGGTTCCCCGAGGCCGTCGGGCCGAAAGCGTGTTCCAGGGCGTTCTGGAGCAGCTCGGTCAGCACCATCGACAGCGGGGTGGCCACCTCGGCGGACAGGATGCCGAAGCTGCCGCTGCGCCGGGTGGCCACCCGGCCGTCCTGGGACAGCTCCATGACCATCGTCAGCACCCGGTCGGCGATCTCGTCGAAGGCCACCTGCTCGTCCAGGGCCTGGGAGAGCGTCTCGTGCACGATCGCGATCGAGCCGACCCGGCGCACCGCCTCGTCCAGCGCGGCCCGGCCGGACTCCGAGTCCATCCGGCGGGACTGCAGCCGAAGCAGCGCCGCGACGGTCTGGAGGTTGTTCTTCACCCGGTGGTGGATCTCCCGGATGGTGGCGTCCTTGGTCATCAGC
The DNA here is from genome assembly GCF_042792155.1 of Kitasatospora sp. NPDC056651. Lineage (NCBI taxonomy): Bacteria > Bacillati > Actinomycetota > Actinomycetes > Kitasatosporales > Streptomycetaceae > Kitasatospora > Kitasatospora sp. NPDC056651. The sequence goes on from NZ_JBHTWX010000054.1 coordinate 22,949, forward strand.
TCGCGATCGCGGCGCCGCAGCTCGGTCACGTCCCGGCAGAGCACCAGCGAACCGGTCAGGGTGCCCTTGGGCTTGAGCGGGATCGCCCGCAGGGTCACCACTCCCCCCTGGGCCTCCACCTCGGTCTGCCGGGGCGCCCAGCCGCTCGCCACCTTCACCAGTGCCTCGTGGACGGCCGAGCGGGACGGTGGGGCGAGGTCGGCGGTGGCGCGGCCGAGGTGGCTGCCGACCAGGTCGGTGGTGAGGCCGAGGCGGTGGTAGGCGGAGAGGGCGTTGGGGCTGGCGTAGGTGACGACGCCGTCCGCGTCCAGCCGGATCAGGCCGTCGCCGACCCGGGGCGCGGCGTCCATGTCGGCCTGCTCGGCGCCGGGGAAGGGGAAGGAGCCGGCCGCGATCATCTGGGCCAGGTCGGAGGCGCTCTGGAGGTAGGTGAGCTCCAGCCGGCTGGGGGTGCGGACGGTCAGCAGGTTGGTGTTGCGGGCGATCACCCCGAGCACCTTGCCCTCGCGCCGGACCGGGATCGACTCGACCCGGACCGGGACCTCCTCGCGCCACTCCGGATCGCCCTCGCGCACGATCCGGCCCTCGTCGAAGGCGGCGTCCAGCAGCGGGCGGCGGCCGCGCGGGACGAGGTGGCCGACCATGTCGTCCTGGTAGGAGGTGGGCCCGGTGTTGGGTCGCATCTGCGCCACCGAGACGTAGCGGATGCCGTCCCAGGTCGGGATCCACAGCACCAGGTCGGCGAAGGAGAGGTCGGAGAGCAGCTGCCACTCCGAGACCAGCATGTGGAGCCATTCCACGTCGGCCCCGGTCAGGGTGGTGTGGCGGCGGACGAGTTCGTTCAGCGAGGGCACATGGCGAGGGTAGCGCCGCCGGTCCGGGCGGGGCACGGCGGACCGGCGGGCGGACCGCGCGGGGCCTGGCCGGAGGGCCGGGCGGGCCCTCCGGCTCCCGCCTGAGTTGTTTAGACCAATTTTCGGAGAGGCCTGGACAACCGAGATTGGTCTAGTCCACAATGAAAGGGCACCAAGGAGAGGCCCCCCGCGCAACTGCCCTGACCGCGCGCGGCCCCTCCTCGGTCGGACGCCGCCGAGCGAGGACCCCGCACAGTTCTCGGTCGAACCCGGTGCCCGACGACAGCTTCGGGCTACGGTGCCGCATGGGTTGAGGGTCCCGTGTCGGCGCCGTGGCCCGTAGTGTTTTCGGCCCCCGATCCATGATCAGCCGCTCAGGGACCGGCCCCCGGTCCACAAGCTGTGGACCGGGGGCCGGCTCGTTTCCCGGGACAGGACCTAGCGCGTCTCGGTGACCTTGGCCAGGGCGCGCGGGGCGTCCGGGTCCTGGCCGCGGGCGATGGTCACCTCGTGGGCCAGCAGTTGCAGCGGCAGGATCTCCAGGATCGGCTGCACCTCCTCGGGCACCCCGGCGGGCAGCGCGAAGCCCGCCGAGGCGTCGTCCACCTGCGCCTGCTGCCCGACCACCACCAGGTCCGCGCCGCGCCCGCGCAGCCGGTCCAGCACCGGCTGGAGGGCCTCGCCGCCCTTGCCGTCCGGGACGATCGCGATGACCGGCGAGACGTTGTCCACCATCGCCAGCGGGCCGTGCAGCAGGTCGGCGCCGGAGAACGGGGTGGCCGGGATGTAGGTGGTCTCCATCAGCTTGAGCGCCGCCTCGCGGGCGGTCGGGTACCCGTAGCCGCGCGAGGTGATCACCAGGCGCTGGGCGAAGCGGTAGCGCTCGGCCAGCGCCTTCACCTCGGCCTTGCGGGCCAGCACCCCGGCGGCCAGGCCCGGCAGCTCCTTGGCGGCCTCGCCGTCGCCCCCGCGCAGGCCCTCGACCAGCAGGTAGAGCGCCAGCAACTCGGCGGTGTAGGTCTTGGTGGCCGGCAGCGCCTTCTCCGGGCCGGCCAGCACGTCGATGTGGAACTCGGACACCTCGGCCAGCGGCGAGGCGGCGTTGTTGGTCACCGCGAGGGTGATGGCCCCGGCCTCGCGGGCGGCCTTGGTGGAGGCCACCAGGTCGGGCGAGCCTCCGGACTGGCTGACGGTGATCACCAGGACGTCGGTGAGGTCCGGCTTGGCACCGTACGCGGTGGTGGTGGACATCGAGGTCAGGCCGGCCGGCTTGCCGAGCAGGATCTCGATCAGGTACTTGGCGTACAGCGCGGCGTTGTCGGACGTGCCGCGCGCGGTGAGCAGGACGAAGCGCGGGCCGCGGGCGGCGATCTGCGCGGCGACCTCGCGGATCTTCGGGGCACCCTCGTCGAGGATGCGCTGGAGGACGGCCGGCTGCTCGGCCATCTCCGCCGCCATGATCCGGCCGGGGACGGGAACGGTCTGCGGGTCGGACATCAGGGTCTGCCTCCGGTGGGACGGATTCGACCCCGCACGGGCGGCTGCCCGGCGGGGACCTCCACGGCGGCGAGTCCGCACACTCGCTGCGGTCCTTCGTCCCGCAATCCTACGGGCGCACCAGCCGGCGGGCACCTCCGTCCGCACGCCCGTCCGGACCCTCACACGCCCCTGGCACGCCCCCGCACCACAGCCCTGCGGCACGCCCCTGCGGAAGCGGGAGGGGCGTGCCGCGACGGACGGTCAGGCCGCCTTGTTGATCAGCTGGTCGATCGCGGCGTCGGCCTCCTTGGTGGCCTGGTCCACCGACTTGCCCTTGAGGATCGAGGTCAGCATGTCCGGGAGGATCTTCTGCTTCTCGACCGCGTTCCAGCCGGGGGCCAGCGGGGTGAACCAGGCGTCCGGGACGGCGTTGGCCGCGGCGGCCGTGGTCGGCTTGTTCTTCAGCGGGTTCAGCTGGGTGAGGTTGTTCGGCAGGATGTCCTTGTCGGCCAGCGCCTGCTCGGACTTGGTGCTGGTGAACATCCGGATCCAGTCGGTGGCCAGCGCCACCTGCTGGGACTTGGCGGTGACGGCGAGGTCGGAGCCGCCGATGAAGGTCGGCAGCGGCTTGCCGTCCGGGCCGGGCATGGTGGCCACCTTGACGGCGTCCTTGATGCTCGGGTCGCCGGTGACCGGCGCGGTGACGCTGGCCGCCTCGTAGCCGTTGCCGTAGAAGGACGCGGCGTGCCCGCGGGCCATCGACTCGAACTGGTTCTGCTCGTTGACCGCCAGATCGCCCTTGTTGTACTTGCGCACGAGGTCGACGAAGTGGCTGATGCCCTGCTGCGACTTGGCGTCGTGCAGGGTGCCGTGCCAGTTGCCGGCGCTGTCGAACTTGGCGATGCTGCCGCCGTACGCGGCCACGTAGCTCATCGCGGCGTACCAGTACGGGCCGGGCAGGTAGAGCGGGGAGTAGGTCCGGTCGGCCTTGTTCCGGTCCGCGATCTTGTCCAGCGCGGCCAGCAGGTCCGCCTCGGTCTTCGGGAAGTCGGCGCTGCCGGTGGCCTGCTGGAAGGCCGTCGAGTTGTAGATGGCGACCCGGGAGCCGGCGTAGTAGGGCACGCACCACAGCTTGTCCTGGTACGTACAGGTGTTGGCGAGCGCCCTGATCCAGCTGTCGGAGTTGTCGAAGGTGGTGCGGTCCACCGGGGCCAGCGCACCGGAGAGCACGTACTTCATGGTCTCGGTGTTGCCCAGTTCGACCACGTCGGGGGCGTTGCCGTCGGCGATGGCCTTGTCGAGCTTGCCCACCTTGTCGGCCCAACCCTGGTACACCAGCTTGAGGGTGACGTTCGGGTACTTCGCCGCGAACTCGTCGTTGACCCGCTGGACCAGGTCGGGCCAGTTCTTCTGCGCGTCGTCCATCAGCCAGACGGTGACGGTGCCACCGGCGGCCTTCGAGTCGGCGGCACCGCCGCCGCTGTCGGCCGCGGGCTTCGCGGACGAGGAACAGGCCGTCAGGGCGACCGCCAGTGCCAGGGTCCCGAGCGTGGGGATGAGCTGACGCTTCTTCACGCCGTCCTCCGAGGGTGTAGAGCCGTGTTGCCCGCCGGCAGCGTGATTGGCGCCCGCGGCAGGAAAGTCCGGACTGGGGGCGGCGAAGAGCTTCGGGTGGGGCCGATACCACATCCGGGGAGGTTTGATCTCGGACCGGATGACTGGACTCTGGCCTAGACCATAGGTGGTGTCAACGGCCAAAAGCCTTAGTTACGGGTGCCGTTGCAGAGCTGTTGTACCGCGTGGCCGCCAGTCGCCGTTCCGTCACCGTAAGTAGATCTTAAGGTGGATTTAAGGCCCACTTGAGAGAGCACGGTCACCCGGGGAATCCACCGGCCGAACACGGGGGAAACAGAACGGGCCCGCCATGCGACATGCGCATGACGGGCCCGTCGGCCGACGTCCTCCGGAGCGGGCCGGCGACGTCTCGTTCTTCGGTTCAGCCGACCGCTCCCGGCTGTCCGGTGAGGACCTCCACGGCCGCCAGTCCGCAGACCCGGGCGGCGCCGTGGGTGGCGATGTACAGCGCGCCGGCCGGCTCGGACTGGGGCAGGCCCATCTCGACCACGGCGGCGTCCGGCCGGGCGGCCACCAGGCGGCCCAGCGCGGCGGACATCCACGGGTGCCGGTGCGCGTCCCGGACCACCAGGACCAGACGGCGGCCCTCGGCGCCGGCCAGCAGCTCGCCGACCAGGGCGTCCAGCAGCTCCGGCGCGGCCTCGGCCGCCGACACCTCACGGGTGCGGGTGCCGGGGAAGCGGTCGGCCAGCATGCCGGCCACGCCCCACGGGGTGACGTCGCCGACGGCGATGTTCGGCTCGTCCGAGAACGAGGCCACGAACGGGCGCTCGCTCACCGGCGGCACCGCCAGACCCGGCGCCCGGACCACCTTGAGCGCCCGGCGCGCGGCCCGCAGGCCGACCGCCAGGTCCGGCTCGATCCGCTCGCCCTGGGCCGCGATCCGGCCCCAGCTGCCCAGCGCCCGGACCCGGTCGGCGGCGTCCGCCAGCCGCTCCTCGGCGAGCCGGCCGGAGCGCACGCCCGCCACGATGGCGTCGCGCAGCATCAGCACGGTCTCCTCGTCGGCGAGCCCGCCGCCGACGCAGATCGCGTCCGCGCCGGCCGCCAGGGCCAGCACGGTGCCCTCGCCCATCCCGAAGGTGTCGGCGATGGCCCCCATCTCGATCGCGTCGCTGACGATCAGGCCCTGGTAGCCCAGGCCGCCGTCGGCCGGGGCGGCGCGCAGCAGGTCGCGCAGCACCGCCGGGCTCAGGGTGGCCGGCAGCTTCGGGTCCAGCGCCGGGACCATGATGTGGGCGGTCATCACGGCCTTGGTGCCGGCCGCGATCGCGGCCTGGAACGGGATCAGGTCGCGGGACCGCAGCACGTCCAGGTCGACGTCGATGACCGGCAGGCCGTGGTGCGAGTCCACCGCGGTGTCGCCGTGGCCGGGGAAGTGCTTGGAGCAGGCGGCCACGCCGGCCGACTGGAGGCCCTCGACCCAGGCGGCGGTGTGCCGGGCGCACAGCTCGGGGTCGGCGCCGAAGGAGCGGACGCCGATGACCGGGTTGCGCGGGTTGGAGTTGACGTCCGCGGTGGGCGCCCAGTTGTAGTTGACGCCGGCCGCGGCCAGCGCCCGGCCCAGCTCGCGGGCGACGTCCCGGGTCAGTGCCGGGTCGTCGATCGCGCCGAGCGCGAGGTTGCCCGGCCAGGACGAGCCGGAGCCCGCCTCCAGCCGGGTGACGTCGCCGCTCTCCTCGTCGATGGCGATCAGCAGGTCGGGGTTCTCCGCCCGCAGCGCCCCGGTGAGCGCCGAGAGCTGGTCGAGGTCGACCACGTTGCGGTCGAACAGCGCGACCGAGCCGAGGCCCGCGGCGAGGTGGCGGCGCAGCCACTCCGGCGGCTCGGTGCCGACGAAGCCGGGCTGGAGGACGGTCAGCGCGTCACGGTGCAGCTGGTCGCTGTCCGCGACGGTGGGAACGAGAATGCTCACGGTGGCTCAGCCCTTCACGGCGCCGTCGGTCAGACCGCCGACCGCCTTGCGCTGGAGGAAGACGAAAAGGATCAGCACGGGGATGGCGAACAGCGTGGAGGCGGCCATGGTGGCGCCCCAGTCGTCGCCGAAGGCCGTCCTGAAGGACGACAGCCACAGCGGCAGGGTCTTGCCCTCCTCCTTGTTGAGGATCAGGACGAGCGGGAACTCGTTCCACGCGGTGATGAAGCCGAACAGCGAGGTCGACATCAGACCCGGGGCCAGCAGCGGGAAGATCACCTTCACGAAGGCCTGGGTGCGGGTGCAGCCGTCCACCATGGCCGACTCCTCCAGCTCCTTCGGCACCGCGGCGATGAAGCTGCGCAGCGTCCAGATGGTGAAGGGGAGGACCATCATCATGTAGAAGAAGGTCAGCGGCACCAGGCTGTTCAGCATGTCGTTGTCGCGGGAGATGATGTAGACCGCGATGGTCATGACCTCCCACGGCGCCATCTGGGACACCATCACGACCAGCACGAAGGACTTGCGGCCGCGGAACTTCATCCGGGCGATGGCGAAGGCCGCCAGGGTCGCGATCACCAGCGAGCACAGCACCGCGCCGACCGTGACGGCGATGCTGTTGACGGCGTACGTCCAGAAGTTGGGGGCGTTGACCGCGGTGGTGAAGTGCTCGAAGGTCGGGTTGAGCGGGACGAACACCGGCGTCGAACTGAGGATGTCGGTGTTCTGCTTGAACGACGTCGCGAACATCCAGTAGACGGGGAAGACGAAGAAGACGACGAGGACGGCCGCGGTCACGTTCAGCCAGGTACGTCCGAAGAGAGAGCGCCTCACAGCTCGTCCTCCTGCTTGATCATGATGCGGAAGTAGAACGCCATCAGCGCGCCCAGCATCAGGATGGTGAGCACCGCGATCGCGGCGCCGATGCCGTAGTGCTGACCGGAGGAGCCCTCCAGGAAGGCGTGCACCGGCAGGGTCCTGGTCAGGCTCTCGGGGCCACCCGCGTTGATCGCGTAGACCTGGGTGAAGGACTTGAACACCCAGATGATCTGGAGGAAGGTCGTGGCCAGGAAGAAGGGCTTCAGGTTGGGGAAGATCACCGCGGTGAAGATCTTGAGCGCGCCGGCCCCGTCCATCCGGGCGGCCTCGTAGAGCTCCTTGGGGATGGTCGTCAGACCGGCGTACATGTTGAACGCCACGAACGGGATCGACATCCAGACGATCAGCAGGATGACGATGAAGAACGTCGAGTACTCGTTGCTGAGCCAGTTGTAGCCGTGCATCGAGTGCCAGCCCAGCTGGTCCAGGATCCAGTTGACGACGCCCCACTGGGAGTCGAACAGCCAGGTGTAGACGGTGGTCGCGGCGACCACCGGCATGGCCCAGGCCAGCAGCAGCGCGATCTGGAGCACCAGCCGCATCTTCTTGCCGAGCTGGTTCAGCAGCAGGCCGACCAGGGTTCCGCTGACCATGATCAGCACCACGTTGATCAGGGTGAAGACGACGCTACGGCCGGTGACCGCCCAGAACTCCGGGTCGGTCAGCTGCTCCTTGTAGTTGTCGAAGCCGTTCCACTCGGTCAGGTGCATCACGAGCTGGCGCCGGTTGAGGTTCTGGAACGACAGCAGAACCGTCTTGATCAGCGGCCAGCCCAGCAGGGCCAGGGTCGCCAGGGTGGCCGGCAGCAGCAGCAGGTACGGTGCGAGGCGTGTGCCCAGGCTGGGGCCGCCCCCGGATCTGGAGCCCTTCGGCGCGGTGCCCTTCGAGCCGTCCTTCGAGCCGCCGCCCTTCTCAAAAGCCACAGCAGCCTTCCCTGGCTCCGGGGACTGCGTCTGCACCCGCTGCGAATGCACAGCCATCGTTCTCACTTCCTCACAACCGGCCACGACGGACAGGCGCCGCCCACCGACCCCCCGCCGGGGGCCGGTGAGCGACGCCGCTCAGTGCTGTTACTGCTTCTGGTTGAGCTTCTTCGCGATGATGTCGTCGTACTTCGCGGCCGTGGAGGCGAAGTCGCCGCCCTGGAGGACAGCGGTCAGGAACTCCTTGACCGGGTTCGGGTTGTCCTCGACGCTGGCCCAGTTCGGGGTGTTCGGGGTGATCGAGCCGGCGGCCGCGGCGGCCTTGGCGGCCAGGGCGAAGTCACCGGTGATCGCGGCGTCCAGGGCCGGCTTGTTGGTGGTGATGCCGGCGGCGGCGAACAGACCCTCGTTCTTGTCGTTGAGGGCGACCTTCAGGAAGTCCTTGGCCATGTCGGTGTTCTTGCTCTGCGAGGCGATCGCGAGGTTGGAACCACCGAGGAACACGCCGGAGGGCTTGTCGGCGGTCTTGCCCGGGAGCGGGAAGAAGCCGATCTTGTCCTTGGCCAGGGCCGCCTTCTCGTCCGGGAGCTCCCAGCCGAGGCCGATCATGGCGCCGACGTTGCCCTTGCCGAAGACGTCCTTCTGCTGCGGGGTGGCCTCGTCCTTGTCCTTCGGACCGGTCACCGAGTAGCTCTGGAGCTTCTTGTAGGTCTCGAAGGCCTTCTGGCTCTCCGGCGAGCCCAGGCCGCCGACCCACTTGTCGCCGTCCTTCTTGGCGATCTTGCCACCCTCGCTGCTGAGCAGACCGAAGTAGACGTACCACTCCTGACCCGGCATGTAGATCGGGTCGGCGACGCCCTCGGTGGTCTTCAGCTTCTCCAGGTCGCCGTAGAAGTCCTCCAGGGTCTTCGGCGCGCCGGTCAGGCCGGCCTTGGCCCACAGGTCCTTGTTGTAGGCGACCACGCGGTTGGTGACGTACCACGGGGCGGCGTACTGCTTGCCGTCCAGAACGGCGGACTCGTTCTGGTTGGCCGGCCAGGCGTCGCCACCGAAGGCGGCCTTGTCCTTGGTGATGTCCAGCAGGCCACCCGAGGCGGCGTAGCCGGCGGTCTGGGTGTTGCCGACCTCCAGGACGTCGACCGAGCCCTCGGACAGGGCGGTGGTGACCTTGGCACCGATGCCGCCCCACTCCTGGGCGGTGAACTCGACCTTCGAGCCCGGGTAGGTGGTCTCGAACTCGGTCTTGACCGCGTCGGTCCAGCCCTTCGGGGCCGAGCCGGTCATGGTCCAGACCTTCAGCGTCTTGCCCTTGTACTTGTCGGCAGCCGAGGCGGAGGTCGAGCCCGACTTGTCCTCGCTCTTCTTGCCGTCCGAGCTGCAGGCCGCCAGGCCGACGACCATTGCTGCGACGCCGACCGCCGCGATGAGCTGACGCTTCACGCCATCCTCCTGAGGGATGCCTGGGTTGCCCCCGTCGGGCGGCAGCGGCAGACCCTCACAAAGCGGGGGATAAGGTGCCGCGGACCCCATCGAACGGGTGGGGGGATTCATAGTTACCGGTCTAGTGGTGTAGACCAGATGCCTGGAGCTTGGCCTAGACCAATGGGCCTGTCAACGGCTGTTCGGCCGATCTCCACCACCCGTTATCAAGACGACACCGCACATCGTTCATCGCGTGATGAGGTATTCGTTCCGTAGCCATACATGCAACGATGTGAGCCGTTAACGATGTGGCGGGGCCGGTGAAGGCCCCGCGAGAAGCGGGAGAACAGGTCCGATGAGCAGCGACGGGGGATCCACCGCCCAGGTCAACGACCCCGAGGTGAACAACCTCCCGACGCAGGCCGGCACCGATCCGACCGCGCGCGTCCCCAAGTACTACGGCCTGAAGCGGCACCTGCTGCAGCTCACCGAGACCCAGCCCGCCGGCACCCCGGTGCCGCCCGAGCGCGCGCTGGCCGCCCAGTTCGACACCTCGCGCACCACCGTCCGCCAGGCCCTCCAGGAGCTGGTGGTCGAGGGCCGGCTGGAGCGCATCCAGGGCAAGGGCACCTTCGTCGCCAAGCCCAAGGTCGCCCAGGCCCTCCAGCTGACCTCCTACACCGAGGACATGCGGGCCCAGGGCCTGGAGCCCGCCTCCCGGCTCGTCGAGATCGGCTACATCACCGCCGACGAGCGGCTCGCCCCGCTGCTGGACATCAAGCCCGGCGGCCGGGTGCTGCGGATCGAGCGGCTGCGGCTGGCCAACGGCGACCCGATGGCCATCGAGGTCGCCCACCTCTCCGCCAAGCGCTTCCCCGCCCTGCGCCGCAACCTCGCCAAGCACACCTCGCTGTACGCCGCGCTGCGCGAGGTGTACGGGGTCACCGTGGCCGAGGCCGAGGAGACCATCGAGACCACCCTGGCCAACCCGCGCGAGGCCGGCCTGCTCGGCTCCGACCTCGGCCTGCCGATGCTCCAGCTCTCCCGGCACTCCTTCGACGCCGAGGGCGATCCGGTCGAGTGGGTCCGCTCGATCTACCGCGGCGACCGCTACAAGTTCATCACCCGCTTGAAGCGTCCGGAGTAGCCGCACTCCCCCACCGCACTTCGGGCACCGGCGCGCGCGACCCGCGCTCCGGTGCCTTTTCGCATTCCGCGACGCCGCTCTCACACCCTGCGACGACGGCGTCCATTCCGGCCGTCGCGGCACCGCATTTCCGCCCCGCGACGGCGGACATCGGCCGGTTGCGTCCGAGTGATGGGAAGTTCCGTCAATTCCGGTGACATGGATCACCCCATGCCCTAGATTGCGCAGCCGTAATGACCTGACTGCCGATCACCGATGGTGCTGCTCGGCGGGTCCGTCCGGCGCCCCGGCGCCGGACGGGCTGCGGCGCCGACGGGGAACCCCTCCGGAGCGGAGCCGAAGATGCCCTCTGATCCCCCCACCGTCGACGCCGCCGGGCCCGAACCGGCCGGCGCCGCCGTCCCGGCCGTCACGCCCGAGCGGGTGCTGGCCGGCCTCGCCCTGCTCGTGCCGATCGTCGCGATGCTCTGGGTGTCCTCGTACGACAAGACCGAACCCGAAGCGGCCGGGACGCCCTTCTTCTACTGGTACCAGCTGCTCTGGGTGCCGGTGTCGGCCGTCTTCACGGTCGCCGCCTACCTGCTGATCAACCGGGACGAGAAGGCCCGCAAGGCGGCCCGGAAGGGCGGTGCGCGATGAAGGACGTCAACGTGCCGGCCCTCGTGGTCTTCGTGCTGTTCTTCGGCCTGGTCACCGTGATGGGCTTCCTCGCCTCGCGCTGGCGCCGCGCGGGCGACGCCGCGCACCTGGACGAGTGGGGCCTGGGCGGCCGCAGCTTCGGGACCTGGGTGACCTGGTTCCTGCTCGGCGGCGACCTCTACACCGCGTACACCTTCGTCGCCGTCCCCGCGGCCGTGTACGCGACCGGCGCGGCGGGCTTCTTCGCGGTGCCGTACACGATCATCGCCTACCCGCTGGTCTTCCTCTTCCTGCCCCGGCTCTGGTCGGTCTCCCGGGTGCACGGCTACGTGACCCCGGCCGACTTCGTGCGCGGCCGGTACGGCTCGCGGCCGCTGTCGCTGGTGGTCGCGCTCACCGGCATCCTGGCCACCATGCCGTACATCGCCCTGCAGCTGGTCGGCATCCAGGCCGTGCTGGACGTGCTGGGCGTCGGCGGCGGGGAGAACGCCAACTGGTTCGTCAAGGACCTGCCGCTGTTCATCGCCTTCGGCGTGCTGGCCGCCTACACCTACTCCTCGGGCCTGCGCGCCCCGGCGCTGATCGCCTTCGTCAAGGACGCCCTGGTCTACATCGTGATCATCGTCGCGGTGATCTACATCCCGATCCGGCTGGGCGGCTACGGGCACATCTTCGACTCGGCCGCGCAGCACTTCAAGGAGGCCAAGGCCGGCTCGCTGACCCTCCCGGAGAACAAGCAGTGGACGTACGCCACGCTCGGCCTCGGCTCGGCGATGGCGCTGTTCATGTACCCGCACTCGGTGACCGGTGTGCTGGCCTCCAAGTCCCGCAACACCGTGCGCCGCAACATGGCGATCATGCCCGCCTACTCGCTGATGCTGGGCCTGCTGGCGCTGCTCGGCTTCATGGCGATCGCGGCGGGCGTCGGCAAGGGCGTCAAGGGCTTCAACGCCCAGCTGTCGGTGCCCCAGCTGTTCGCGGACATGTTCCCGGACTGGTTCACCGGCGTGGCCTTCGCCGCGATCGGCATCGGCGCCCTGGTGCCGGCCGCCATCATGTCCATCGCGGCGGCCAACCTGTTCACCCGCAACGTCTACAAGGACTGGCTCAGGCCCGCCGCCACCCCCGCCGACGAGACCCGGATCGCCAAGCTGGTCTCGCTGCTGGTGAAGGTCGGCGCGCTGGTCTTCGTTCTCGGCATGGACAAGCAGGCCGCGATCAACCTCCAGCTGCTGGGCGGCCTGTGGATCCTGCAGACCTTCGTGGCGATCGTCGGCGGCCTGTTCACCCGCTGGTTCCACCACTGGGCGCTGTTCGCCGGGTGGGCGGCCGGCATGGCCTACGGCACCTGGAAGGCGTACGGGATCGCCAGCCCGGCCACCAAGCACTTCGGCGGCAACGCGGCCGAGATCCCCGGCATCGGCGAGATCGGCTACATCGGCCTGACCGCCTTCGCGCTCAACCTGGTCGTCGCGGTGGCGCTCACCCTGGTGCTGCGGGCGGTCAAGGCGCCGGTCGGCCCGGACGAGACCAAGCCGTCCGACTACAGCGCCGAGACCGGCGACGAAGAGCTGGAGAACGCGCCGGAGCCTGTAGCGGCGCACTGATTCACGCGGTACGCGCCCTGTGATCGCGCCGCCTTCTCCGTGAACACTGGAGAAGGCGGCGCGATCATATGTATGAACAGGCGTGCACGCCGGGCACCACCAGACCGGACCGGCATCCGGCCGGAACCTGATCGACCACGGGGAGCTCGCGGCCATGGCAGAACTCGGCACCACCCTCAACGGCCAGCACCAGTCCACCCAGCACCAGTCCACCCAGCACCAGCACCAGCCCGCCCAGGGCCCGCACCAGCAGCACGTCACCGCCCAGAACCCGCACGTGCACCACGTCAGCGGACACCGCCAGGCGGTGTCCGGCCGGCTGCCGTCGGTGCTGATCGCCACCCGGCACGGCGAGTCCACCGCCAACGTCGAGTTCCAGCTCGCCGAGGCCGCCGGCGCGCTGAGCGTCCCGATCAGCTGCCGCGACGCCGACATCCCGCTGTCGCTGCAGGGCCGGCGGCAGGCCCAGGCGCTCGGCCACTGGTGGGCCGCGCTGCCCAGCGCCGACCGCCCGCGCAGCGTCTGGTGCTCGCCGTACGTCCGCACCGTCGAGACCGCCCGGATCGCGCTCGCCCAGGCCGCCGGGCTCGGCGCCGTCCCGGTCACCCTGGCCGTCCGCTACGACGAGCGGCTGCGCGACCGCGAACTCGGCGTCCTGGAGATGCTGCCCAAGGCCGCGATCGAGGCCAAGCACCCGGAGGAGGCGGCCCGGCGGCGCAAGATGGGCGAGCTGTACTACCGCCCGCCCGGCGGCGAGTCCTGGGCCGACGTCGCGCTGCGGGTGCGCAGCCTGCTGCGGGACCTGTGCGAGGAGGAGTCCGGCCGGCCCGTCCTGCTGGTCGCCCACGACTGCACGGTGCTGATGCTCCGCTACGCGCTGGACCGCCTCAGCGAGGAGCAGCTCACCGCGCTCGGGCCGGTGCACAACTGCTCCACCAGCCTCTGGCGGGCCCAGGACGGGCGGCTGCGGCCGGACGGCTGGAACGGCGTCGGACACCTGACGGCCGCGGCGGACTGACCGCCGGTCCGTTCGACCCCGGAGGACCGCCCCGCCGGCCGGTCCGGCACACTGGCCCGATGGACTTCCTCATCCGCAAGGCCCTCCCCGAGGACCTCGCCGACGCCGGCCGGATCACCGTCGACGCCTTCGTCGGCGACGGCTTCACCTCCCCCGACAGCGGCTACGTCGAGCTGCTGCGCGACGCCGAACGACGGGCCCGGGAGGCCGAACTGCTGGTCGCCGTCGACGCGGCCGGAGCCGGGGTCCTCGGCTGCGTGACCTTCGCGGTCGGCGGCACCGAGTGGGCCGACATCGCCGACCCCCGGGAGGGCGAGATCCGGATGCTCGCCACCGCCGCCGCCTCCCGCGGCCGCGGCGTCGGCGAGGCGCTGGTGCGCGCCTCCGTCGCCCGCAGCCGCGAACTCGGACTGGCCGGCATGGCGTTCTCCACCCAGCCGACGATGACCACCGCCCACCGCGTCTACGAGCGGACGGGTTTCCGGCGCACCCCCGAGCGCGACTGGGAGCCGATACCGGGGATGCGCCTGATGGTCTACACCATGGCGTTCTAGCGGGGCTTCTTGTCGTACCCCGGCGCCACGTAGACGGTGTACCGGCCGTGCTTGCCGCTCGTCACGACGGTGACCACCCGGTACCCGGCGGCCTTCAGCGTCGGCTGGATCTCCTTGTCGATGGCCCCGGTCTGGGTGAAGTCCAGGACCACGACCTTCCACTCGTGGGCCTGGATGCCGGCCTGGATCGCGGGCACCCCGCTCTGCATCTGGCCGGTGTCCGGATCGCGCCGGAAGACGGCCACCAGGTCGTGCCACTGCTGCCAGTTGCTCTGCTCGCGCAGGTAGTACGCCGGGACGTTGTAGTTCTCGACCAGGTAGCGGTCCTCGCCCTTGACGACGTACGGCTCCAGCGCGGCGACGAACTCCTTGGAGTTCGACCACTCCCCGTACATCTCCCGGCCCTGGGCGGTGCCCGCCCAGGCCAGCGGGCCGACCACCAGGGCCGCGGCCACCACGCCGGCCACCAGGTGCAGCCGCTCCCTCAGCCACAGCACCGCGCGGGCCAGCACCAGGCCCACCACGACGCAGGAGAACCAGGCACCGAAGTCGACGTGCTTCTGCAGCGACAGCCAGGTGTGGATGCGGATCTGGTTCACCGGCGCCATCAGCCCGGCGAGCAGCAGGAGCAGCGCCAGCCAGAACTCGGGCCAGGCCGCGCCGCCGCGCCGCCGCGCCCGCACCAGCTGCACCAGCACCCCGGCCAGCGCGACCAGCAGCAACGGGCCGACCCAGCGGGCGGCCTCCGAGGCCACGTAGGAGTACGAGTCGTGGCCCGGGTTGCGCTTCAGGGTGGTGTGGTTGAAGCCGTCGATGCTCTTCTGTCCGGCCGCCAGCGCCGCCGCGCCGATCGTCACCACGAAGGCGAGCAGCACCAGCAGCCCGCGCCGCCAGGCCTCCCAGGTGCGCAGCGACCCGCGCGGCCCGGCCAGCACCGCGATGCCCGCCACCACCGGCACCCAGAGCAGCGCGGCGTACTTGGTGGCGCCGGCCAGGGCCAGCAGCATTCCGGAGGCGACCAGGCTCGGGTACCCGCCGCCGGTGGTCAGCCGCACCGCGCAGTACCCGGCCCAGGCGAGGATCGCCAGCGCCATCGCGTCGTAGGTGGCCAGGCCGCCGAGGAACTGGGTGGGGCCGAGCGCGGCGAAGGCCGCCGCCGCGCAGAACGCCGCGAGCGAGCCGTGCAGCCGCCGGGTGGCCAGGTGCACGGCCACGGTGGCGGAGAGCATGAACGCCAGGCTCAGCAGCCGGGCGCCGTTCAGCCCGCCGAGGAAGTCCGCGACGGCCACCACCACCGGGTAGATCAGCGGCGATCCGGAGAAGAAGGACTCGTAGTCCGACACCGGGTTGCCGTGCCGCAGGTGGGCGATCTCCTGGTACCCGGCGTAGATGTAGGTGCCCTCGTCGATGAAGGCGGTGTTGCTGAGGATCAGGTGGTACGACAGCGCCGCCTGGATCAGCAGGACGGCCAGCAGCGGCAGCCAGTCCGCCCGCAGCGCCGGCCGCGCCGGGTGCTCCACCGGGGGCGGGCCGGACTTGCGGCGGCGCCGGTCGGCGGCCGTGTGGCCCGGCCCCGGCCCGGTGGCCGTCCGGTCACGCTCGCCGAGGGCCACCCCGCCCGGCCTGGCGCCGCCGAGGACCGGCTTTCGGGTGGAGTCGGGCCGGATCCAGCGGCCGTCCGCGCTCATCAGTACTGCTCCTCATCTGGGGACTTCGCACCCGGACACGCCCCTGGCGGGGGTGTGTCCCGGGTGCACCACGGCCGCCGCCCCACACTGCCGGGGGCGGCGGCCGGACGTTCGACAGGGCCGGTCGGCCCTGCGGCGGGTCCCGCGGACGGTGTGCACCGGACCGCGGGATCCGCCCCGGCGGGGGTCAGCCGCCGAGCCAGGCTCCGGTCGGGGCGACGGACGGCGGCGAGCTCGGGCCGGCCACGATCTTGACGATGTCGGCCTCGGGCAGCACCTGGCTCCACACCTGGATGTCGGCGACCGCGCCGTGCCAGGGGTCGGCCCACTGCGAGTTGGAGCTCAGCCGCCCCACCTGGAGGGAGTTGGTGCCGCTCGGCTGCACCCCGGCCGACTTGGCCGAGGACTGCGGGGCGCCGTTGACGTACAGGGTGAGCTGGCCCGACGGGTCGTCGTACACCCCGGTCAGCAGCACCCACTGGTTGACCGTCGCGTCGCCCTTGGACCAGGCGATGGCCGAACCGCCGCCCGGCACCTGGACCTTGAAGTACCACTGGTCGTGCCCGTTGTTGCTCGCCCGGCCCATCGAGTACGAGTAGTACTGTCCGTCGCCCTGGCTGATCGCGCTCCGGTTGCCGTTGGGCACGTCGACCAGCACCCGCGCGGAGACGGTGAAGCTCTTGCCGACGTCGACGACCGCGGCGGACGTCGAGGCGAACGAGTCGGGGCCGCTGGGCAGTTTGAGGACCTGCCCGGAGAAGCCGGTCATCGTCCCCTGCTTGGCGTCGGCCCCCAGGTTGAGCGCGGCCGTGCCCTTCTTCGCGGGCAGCGAGCCGACGGTCGGCGGGCTGTCGATGCCCTTGCCGGGCGGCGTGCTCCCCTGGCCCGACGGGCTCGTCGGGCCGGACGGACCGGGGCTGGTCGGGCCCGGGGTCTGCGGCCCGGGCGTGACGGGGCCGTGCGTCGTCGGGCCGTCGTCCTTCTTCTTGGAGTGCTGGTAGTACCAGAACCCGCCGCCACCGGCCGCGGCCACCACCACGACCGCGGTCACCCCGCCGATCAGCTTGCGCCGGCGGCCGCGCTTGGCGGTCTGCTCGTTCCGGTCGGCCAGCGCCTCCCAGTCGGGCGTGGCGGAGGTCGGCGCCGGCAGGCCGGCGGAGGGCGCCGGCGGCTGGAAGCCGCCCTGCTGCTGCCAGTGCGCCACGGGCTGCTGCCCGGCCGGCGGGAACGGCTGCTGGCCGGCGGCCGGTCCCGGATGCGGCATCAACGGCCGGCCGGGCAACGGCTGTCCCGGCAGCGGTTGACCGGACATCGGCTGTCCCGGCAGCGGTTGGCCGGGCGGCTGCTGGACGGGCGGCTGCGGCTGCTGCGGCGCCACCGGGCCGGGCTGCGGCGCCACCGGGCCGGGCTGCACCGGCCCCGGCACCACCGGGGCGGGCCCACCGCCCGGCTGCGGCACCGGCGGCACCGGCTGCGGGACCGGATGCGGCGTCATCTGCGGGGGCTGCGTGGTTGCGGCGGGCGGCGGCCCGTAGCCGGACGCGGGCCCGAAGGCTCCGCTCGGGGACTGCGGTGGCACACCGGTGGCCGGAGCGGCCCCCCCGGCCGGTGCCTGCTGCGGTGGCGTGGCGGGCTGGCCCGGCTCGCCACTCGGTACCGGTCGATCGCTCATGGGCCGAATGCTAGGGCATCGGCCCCGACACGCCCATGGGGGGTGCGTGGACGAATCGTCAGTACGACGGCCCTTCGCCGGGTGCGACGCCGGCTCACCCGGCCCCGGTCACGCGGCCCCGTTGTAGGGCAGCTTCCAGCGCTGCGAGACGGTGTCCGCGCACGGCCGCAGCTGCACCGCCGTCCCGTCCGCGAGCGCGCCGCCCGCGGTGCCCAGGCACAGCCCGGTGTCCGGGTGCCTCAGCCGCTGCCCCGGGGCGGTGACCCAGCGCTGCGCCGGGCCGCCGGTGCAGTCGGCGAGCGTCACCGAGGTGCGGTCGGCGGCCGGCGCCAGGCAGGCCGCTCCCCCGCGCAGCGACCCGTCGTTGCCCACCGTCCAGCCGGTCGAGACGGCCTGGTCGCCGCAGGACCCGACGGTCACCGGGGTGCCGGCCACCCCGCCGCCGCCGTGCCGCAGGCAGATCCCGGGCGCGCCCGCCGGGACCTCGCCGGCCGGCAGGCCGACCCGGTTGTGGAAGGCGAAGGACTCGCTGCGCAGACCGGTGCCGCCGCTCCAGACCTCGAAGCCGGCCTGCACCCGGCACAGGTAGGAGCCCTTGGGGACGTACCCGCGCGCCATCGCGTCGGCGGTGAACAGCCGCAGGTCGAGGCCGCGGGTGGTGTGGGTCGGTGCCGTGCGCACGTAGCTGATGACGCTGTGCGGGCTGGTGATCGGCGCCTGGTACACGTGGTAGGCCGCGTCCCCGAACGGCTGGGAGTCCGCCACCTTGTCACCGGCGGGCTTCACGTTGTCGGTGGCGTCCAGCCAGATCATCAGTTCGGCGCTCTCGCCCGGCAGGCAGTTGCCCGGGCTGGAGCCGTACCAGAGGTCGAAGGAGAGGTTGAAGGAGCCGCTCACCTTGCCGTTGGCGTCCCAGTCGACGGTGGCGTCGCCGAGCGCGCTCACCGGCACCGGCAGTCCGTTCGCGCCCGGGGCGGTGGAGACGTTGGGGTAGGCGCCCGGGGCCAGCGGGTTCCTGGGGACGAAGTCCTCCGCCCGGGAGAACGTGAACCCGCTCGACCCGACCGGCTCCACGCAGACCGTGCCCGCGGTGTTCCACGGGTTCGGTTCGAGGATCTTGCTGCCGCCGTCCATCACCAGCTTGGGGAACGGTTCCTGCGCGGTCGAGCAGAGGCTCTGCGCGGGCGCCGTCGCCGTGGCGGCCGGCGGCTCGTCCGCCGCCCGGACGTCGCCGCTGCAACCGGCCAGCAGTACGGCGCCCGCGCCGAACGCGGCGACCGCCCTCAGCCCCCGCGCCAAGCGCCCGGCCGTGCCGTCCTCGATGATCATCACTCTTCCCCGCACCGTCCTCGACCGTGGAGCGGACTACCGTACACAAGCGCTTCTGCCACACCTCGTTCACATCACGATCAGAACTCGATATCGGTTCCGAACGGCGAACCGCAGGTGAGGAAAGCGAACGGAAAGGGATCGGTCCCGTACGATCCTGCCGTCCCCCCTCTGCCCGGCCGACAACGGCCGCCGCACGGGGACGGTTCAGAATCGACACGGTTCCGGGGGAGTAGAGCACGTGACTGTCACCGAGGGCCCGCGCCTCGCGGGTAGCGGCCGGCCACCCGCCTCACGGCGCCGGAACCGGCGCGACCCGGGCGCCCGCACCCGCTGGGGCCTGCTCCCCCAACCGCCGGACAACTCCGAGAAGTACCTCTACGCCCGCACCAACCTGTGGGTGCTGACCTGCTTCTCCCTCATCAGCTTCGTCTGCATGGTGACCAGTGAGATCGGCCTGCTGAAGTCGACGCCCTGGTTCCTGTTCTTCATACCCCCGCTCGCCTTCACCGTCGTCTACTACCTGATCTCCCGCTGGGTGCACGGGTTCAACGAGACCTTCGACCTCTCCGCCCACCGGGCACTGGTCAAGTCCTGGCAGCCCGAGCACTATCCGACCGTCGACGTCTTCCTGCCGGTCGCCGGCGAACCGATCGAGGTCCTGCACAACACCTGGACCCATGTCGCCCGGCTGCGCGACCAGTACCCGGGCGACGTCACCCCGTACGTCCTCGACGACAGCAACAGCCCGCAACTCGCCCAGATGGCCGTCGACTTCGGGTTCGTGTACGGCACCCGCGACAAGCTCGGCTGGTTCAAGAAGGCCGGCAACCTCCAGTTCGGCTTCCGCAACTCCGACGGCGACTACATCCTCATCCTGGACGCCGACTTCGCGCCCCGGCCGGACCTGCTGAACGAGATGCTCCCCTACATGGAGACCGACCCGAGCATCGGCATCGTCCAGTCCCCCCAGTTCTTCCGCATCCTGGACTCGCAGAACTGGATCGAGCGCGGCGCCGGCGCCGTCCAGGAGCTGTTCTACCGGACCGTCCAGGTCTCCCGGCAGAAGAACGACGGCGCCATCTGCGTCGGCAGCTGCGCGGTCTACCGGCGCGCGGCGCTGGAGCAGAACGGCGGCACCACGCTGATCGGCCACTCCGAGGACGTGCACACCGGCTTCGACCTGCGCCGCCTCGGCTGGGACCTCCAGTACATACCCGTGGCACTGGCCACCGGCGTCTGCCCGGACAACGTCGGCGGCTTCTTCAACCAGCAGTACCGCTGGTGCACCGGCTCGATGAGCCTGCTCGGCAGCAAGAAGTTCTGGCAGACCAAGCTGCGGCCGGCCACCCGCGCCTGCTACATGTCCGGCTTCTTCTACTACATCCACACCGCGCTGTTCACCATCGTCTCGCCGCTGATCCCGATCGTCCTGCTGCTCACCCGCCCCGACCTGATCCGCTGGGAGAACACCGCGCTGGTGCTGCCCGGCCTGATCTACGCGACGGTCATCTTCCCGCTCTGGCACCGCAACCCCTACCGGCTGGAGGCCTGGGCCGCCCGCATGATGTACGGCTGGGCGCACGTCTTCGCCATCTGGGACATCGTGCGCGGCAGCCGGATGGCCTGGCAGCCGACCGGCTCCAGCGGCGCCAAGAAGAACAAGACCCGCCGGTTCTGGATCGGCGTCATCGCCTGGGGCGGCGGAACGGCCCTGCTCTGGGTGCTGCTGAGCATCTGGCGGATGCTCACCATGGGCCCGCTGAACTTCGCCCTCGTCCTCGCCTCCGGCCTCTTCTACGCCACCGTCGTCGGCCGGGTCCTCGTCCAGCCCCGCCCCACGGAAGCAGTGTGATCGCCATGACCGCCCCCCTCAGACGGGCCGGCCGGCTCCGTCCCCGGCTGGCGCTCCCGCTGCTGACCGCCGCCGGCCTGCTGCTCGCCACCGGCTGCGGCCCCGAGGACCCCGGCTTCGCGATGCAGAACGAGCTCGCCGCCCCGGCCGCCACCGCACCCGGCGCCACCACCGCCGCGGCCCCCGGCACCGGCGCCGCACCGGGCGCGCCCGCCGCGCCGGCCGCGCCCAAGGCCCTGCCGGAGGGCGTCCCGTACGACGTCACCCCGCTGCTCAAGCCCGGTCAGAAGTACCTCGGCGCCGCGCTGCCCAACGTGCCCGCCACGATGGACGCGCTGCCCGCCTACAGCTCCGCGATCGGCAAGCAGCCCAACGTCCTGGAGTTCTACTCCCACTGGAAGGGCGGCTTCGACACCGCCGGCGCGCGCCGGATCCACGACGCCGGGGCGCTGCCCTTCATGGCCTGGGAGCCGCACGACCGCTCGCTCGCCTCGATCGCGGCCGGCGACACCGACGACTACGTGCGCGGCGTCGCCAAGTCCGTCGCCAAGTTCAACCTGCCGATCGCCATCAGCATCGCCCACGAGATGAACGGCGACTGGTACCCGTGGGGCCGTCAGGCCGCCACCCCCGAGGACTTCGTGGCCGCCTGGCGCCACGTCCACGACATCTTCGACCAGGCCGGCGCCACCAACGTGATCTGGGTCTGGAGCCCCAACATCACCGACCCCGCGCCCAACACCCGCCTGGCGCCGTACTACCCCGGCGACACCTACGTCGACTGGGCCGGCATGACCGGCTACTTCACCAAGAGCGGGCCGAAGACCTTCGAGGCCCTGTACGGGCCGACCATGACCGAGATCCGCGCCTTCTGCAAGAAGCCCTTCTTCATCAGCGAGACCGCCTCCGAGCAGGGCAAGCGCCAACGCGCCGACATCGACCAGCTGTTCTCCGGACTGGAGGCGCACGACGACATCGTCGGCTTCGTCTGGTTCAACATCGTCAAGCGGGCGGACTGGCGGGTCGAGGCCGTCCCGGACACCCTCGCGGCGTTCAAGCAGCGCGTGTCCGACCCCCGTTACGGCTTCGACATCCGGAATCCCCGATGAGCACTGAGTCCGACTTCTCCCCCGTCCCGCCCGGCTCCCCCGTCCCGCCCGGCCGCGCCGACCACGGCGCGGTGGCCGAGCCGCAGCCGGACCTCATCGCCCAGGGCCGGGCCCGCCGCCGCGCCGCCCAAGCCCAGCAGGCCGAGCCCGAGCAGGTCGAGCCCGAGCAGGCCTTCACCGGACAGAACTTCGCCGGACAAGGCTTCGCCGGGCAGGGCCGCGCCGAGCAGGACCGCGCCGCCCACGTGCCGGCGGCCGGAACCCGGCCGGACTTCGCCGAGCAGGGCCACGCCGCGTACGACCCGCCGACCGCACCCCGGCCGGACTTCGTCGAACAGGGCCGGGCCGCCCGCCGCCGTGCCGCCCAGGCCGCGATGGCCGAAGCCCGGCCGGAGCCCGTCGAGCCCCAGCCGGAGCCGGTCGCCCCGAGCCCCGTCGCCCAGGACCCCGTCGCCCCGAGCCCCGTCGCCCAGGGCCGGGCCGCCCGGCGCCGCGCCGCCCAGGCCCAGTCGGCCGAGCCCGAGCAGGACTTCGCCGGACAGGGCCGCACGGCCGTCGCCGTGGACGAGGCCGTGGACGAGGCCGGGCCCCGCCGCACGACCGGCGCCGTCGACAACCCCGACGGCATACCGCTGGCCCCGTACACCATCCCGGAGGTCCCGGCGATCGGCTGGGACCCGGGCACCAGCCCGCGTCGGCGCTGGATCGCCCGCGGCCTGCTGGGCGCCGTGCTGACCGTCCAGGCCGCGCTCTCACTGCGCCTGCTGGCCGCCGCCCACCCCGACGAGGCCGCCACCATGGTCGCCGGCCGCCAACAGCTCGACCACCTGCTGCACGGCACCACGGTCACCACCGACCTGGTCGAACGAGTGCAGGGCTCGCCCTGGCTCTACCCGCCGCTGGCCGGCGCCGCCGCCGACGCCAACGGCATCTGGGGCACCCGGCTGCTCAGCCTCGGCTTCGCGCTGATCACCACGGTGCTGCTGTACTCGCTGACCCGGCGCCTGTTCAACGAGCGGGTGGCCATCTGCGCCATCGCCGTCTACGCCGTCCTCCAGTCCACCGTCGTGACCGGCTTCTACGCCGCGCCCGAGTCCCTCGCCGTGCTCCTGGTCGCGCTCGCGGCCTGGGCCACGGTGTTCACCGCCCGCCGCCATCCGGCCCTGGCCCTGCTCGCCGCCCCACCCGCGGCCCTGGCCTGCGCCGTCGCCTACTCCGCGGCCTTCGCCCTCCCGGCCCTGGTCGCCCTCGCCTTCGCCTGCGCCCGGCCGTACCACCGGGCCGGCCCGGCCGCCCTGCGCGCGCTGCTGGCGGGCGCCGGCACCCTCGTCCTGCTGCTCCCGGGCGGCACGCTCGGCAAGCTCGCCGGGTGGTCGCCCTCCCAGGGCAACACCGCCGGCTCGGCCGGCTCGATCCTGCTCTCCACGCTCCAGTGGGCCGGCCTGTTCACCGTCCTCGCGGTGGCCGGCACCATCGCCTACGCGCGCCGCGAGCAGATGAACGAGCACGACGCGCCCGAGAAGGACCCCGTTCCCACGACCCGGGGCCAGCGCGCCCTGCTCGGCACCGTCCTGACCGTCACCGCCCTGCTGGTCCCCGCCGCCCACGTGTGGACCGGCACCTCCGGCGCGCTGTTCCGCCACCTCGCCTACGGCATGCTGCTGGCCGCCCCGCTCGCCGGGGTCGGCCTGACCCGACTGGTCGGCGCCCACTTCCGCCACCCCCAGCTGGGCATCCTGGTCTGGGTCGCGCTGCTCGCCCTCGGCCTGGAGCAGTCCGCCCTGCGCTACCAGAACGGCCCCGACTCCGGCCGTCTGCTGGCCGTCCTGCGGGTCCACACCGAGCCCGAGGGCCGCTACCTCACCGAGGTCGACGGACTCGCCGAGTACTACCTCGGCGGCGTCTCCAAGCCCGAGCAGTGGATCTCCTCGCGCACCGGCACGGAGTACCGCGACGCCGCCGGGGTGCAGCACCACGGAGACGACGGCAGCGTGGCCGCGATCCGGGACGGCTGGTTCACCGTGGTCGTCCTCGACAGCACCGCGCCGAAGGCCACCGACCGGGCCCTGAGCGACGCCGTGACGGCCTCCGGCAACTACCGGCTGGTGGCCCAGTTCACCTCCCCGACCGGCGATTCGAGCACGTACAAGGTCTATCTCAAGCACTGACGGGCCACCCGGTCCATCCGCACCCGCGACACGACAGGCACAACATATGGTGCCGCCGCAAGCTGGCGGCACTACATGTATGCTCGCTTCTGCTGTCGATGCAGGGGAACCCGGTGCGAATCCGGGACTGCCCCGCAGCGGTGTGCGGACGGCTCCAGCAGCCGTACCGCGAGTCCGAGTACCTGCCGACGGCCTGCGCCACGGCCCTCCCGCAGAGGCCGCGCGCCAGCACGAGCAGTACACCTCCGGGCCTCGCGGGCGGGCCGGGGAGTCACCGTCGCGCGACGCCGTTTGCGTTCGTGCCGTGCTCCCCTGCCCCGATCGGCCCGGCGGCCCCCGATCACCGCCGCCGATCGCCGCCAGGAGAGAGCGCCTTGACCACCGCCGCCTCAGTCACCCTGCCCGCCCAGGGCACCGGTACCGCCTTCACCGACCCGACGGTCTCCGACCCCGGCGGCGCCCTGCTGCGGCTGCTCACCGACCGCAGCACCGACCTCACCGAGGTCGACCCCGGCCACGTCGCCGCCGCCGCGCTGCGCGGCCGCCACGCCGGCTCGGACTTCGCCGAGCTGCGCGGGCTGGCCGTGGACGCCGCCGCGTCGATGATCGCCGAGGACCCGCAGTACTCGAAGCTGGCCGCCCGCCTGCTCGCGCTGGAGATCGTCGACGAGGCGAACAGCCAGGGCTCGGTCTCCTTCTCCGCCTCGATCGCCGTCGGCCACGCCGAGGGCCTGATCGGCGACACCACCGCGGACTTCGTCGCCAAGCACGCCGCCGCCCTGGACGCGCTGATCGACACCGCGGGCGACGACCGCTTCGAGTACTTCGGCCTGCGCACCGTGCAGTCCCGCTACCTGCTGCGCCACCCGATCACCCGCAAGGTGATCGAGACCCCGCAGCACTTCCTGCTCCGCGTCGCCTGTGGCCTGGCGGTCGGCGACACCGAGCAGTCCGTGCGCGAGGTCGCCGAGCTGTACGGCCTGATGAGCCGCCTGGAGTACCTGACCTCCTCGCCGACGCTCTTCAACTCCGGCACCCGGCACCCGCAGATGTCCAGCTGCTACCTGCTGGACTCGCCGCTGGACAACCTGGACTCGATCTACAACCGCTACGCGCAGATCGCCCGCCTCTCCAAGCACGCCGGCGGCATCGGCCTGTCCTACTCGCGCATCCGCTCGCGCGGCAGCCTGATCCGCGGCACCAACGGCAAGTCCAACGGCATCGTGCCGTTCCTGCGCACCCTCGACTCCTCGGTCGCCGCCGTCAACCAGGGCGGCCGGCGCAAGGGCGCGGCCTGCGTCTACCTGGAGACCTGGCACGCCGACATCGAGGAGTTCCTGGAGCTCCGCGACAACACCGGCGAAGAGGCCCGCCGCACCCACAACCTCAACCTGGCGCACTGGATCCCGGACGAGTTCATGCGCCGGGTCAACGCCAACGAGGACTGGTCGCTGTTCTCCCCGGCCGACGTGCCCGAGCTGGTCGACCTGTGGGGCGCCGACTTCGACGAGGCCTACCGCAAGGCCGAGCTGGCCGGCAAGGCCGTCCGCACCATCCCGGCGCAGACCCTGTACGCCCGCATGATGCGCACCCTGGCACAGACCGGCAACGGCTGGATGACCTTCAAGGACGCCTCCAACCGCGCCGCCAACCAGACCGCGCTGCCGGGCCGCACCGTGCACTCCTCCAACCTGTGCACGGAGATCCTGGAGGTCACGGACGACTCCGAGACCGCCGTCTGCAACCTGGGCTCGGTCAACCTCGGCGCCCACGTGGCCCCGGGTGCCACCGCCGACGACCTGGTCAACGCCATGGACTGGGAGCGGCTGGACGCCACCGTGCGCACCGCCGTCACCTTCCTCGACCGCGTGGTGGACATCAACTTCTACCCGACCACCGAGGCCGGCACCTCCAACTCCCGCTGGCGGCCGGTCGGCCTCGGCGTGATGGGCCTCCAGGACGTCTTCTTCAAGCTGCGGATCGACTTCGACTCGGCCGAAGCCGCGCGACTGTCCACGCTCATCGCCGAGCGCGTCATGCTCACCGCGTACGAGCGCTCCGCCGACCTGGCCGAGCAGCTCGGCCGCCACGAGGCGTACGGCGAGACCCGCGCCGCCCGCGGCGAGCTGCACATCGACCACTTCCCGACGGCCGCGCCGCAGTGGGGCGAGAAGTGGGACGCGCTGCGCGCCCGCATCGCCGTCACCGGCCTGCGCAACTCGCTGCTGCTGGCCATCGCGCCGACCGCGACCATCGCGTCCATCGCCGGCGTGTACGAGTGCATCGAGCCGCAGGTGTCCAACCTGTTCAAGCGCGAGACGCTGTCCGGCGAGTTCCTCCAGGTCAACCCGTACCTGGTGCGCGAGCTCAAGGAGCTCGGCGTCTGGGACCAGCAGACCCGCGACGCGCTGCGCGACGCCAACGGCTCCGTCCAGGACCTGAACTGGCTGCCGGAAGGGGTGCGTTCGCTGTACCGCACCGCCTGGGAGCTGCCGCAGCGCGCGCTGATCGACCTGGCCGCGGCGCGCATGCCGTACCTGGACCAGAGCCAGTCCCTGAACCTGTTCATGGCGGCGCCGACCATCGGCAAGCTCAGCTCGATGTACGCCTACGCGTGGAAGGTCGGTCTGAAGACCACCTACTACCTGCGTTCGCGCCCGGCGACCCGCATCGCCCAGGCCGCGTCCGGCACCGCCCGCGCCGCCGCCCCGGTGCCGGTGAACACCCCCTCCCTCACCCCGGAGCAGGAAGCCGCCATCGCCTGCTCCCTGGAGAACCCCGAGTCCTGCGAGGCCTGCCAGTAATGTCCGACGACCGCCAGAAGATGCTGCTCGACCCCGGCTTCGAGCTGACCCTGCGCCCGATGCGCTACCCGTCGTTCTACGACCGGTACCGGGACGCCATCAAGAACACCTGGACCGTCGAGGAGGTGGACCTGCACTCCGACGTCGCCGACCTGGCGAAGCTCAGCGAGGGCGAGCGCCACCTCATCGGGCGACTGGTCGCGTTCTTCGCGACGGGTGACTCGATCGTCTCCAACAACGTGGTGCTGAGCCTCTACAAGCACATCAACTCCCCGGAGGCGCGGCTGTACCTGTCGCGTCAGCTGTTCGAGGAGGCCGTGCACGTCCAGTTCTACCTGACGCTGCTGGACACCTACCTGCCCGACCCGGAGGACCGCAACGCGGCCTTCGCCGCGGTGGAGAACATCCCCTCCATCCGCCAGAAGGCCCAGTTCTGCTTCAAGTACATGAACGCGGTCGACCACATCGACTCGCTCCAGACGAAGGAGGACAGGCGGGCGTTCCTGCTCAACCTGATCTGCTTCGCGGCGTGCGTCGAGGGCCTGTTCTTCTACGGCGCGTTCGCCTACGTGTACTGGTTCCGGAGCCGGGGCCTGCTGCACGGTCTCGCGACCGGCACCAACTGGGTGTTCCGCGACGAGTCCATGCACATGGACTTCGCGATGTCGGTCGTGGACACGGTCCGCGAGGAGGAGCCCGACCTCTTCGACGACGAGATGGCCAAGCAGGTCACCGAGATGCTGGAGGAGGCCGTCGAGGCCGAGCTCCAGTTCGCCAAGGACCTCTGCGGTGACGGTCTCGCCGGCATGAACACCGAGTCGATGCGCCAGTACCTGGAGGCCGTCGCCGACCAGCGCCTCGCGCGGCTCGGCCTGCCGATCCGGTACGGGTCCACCAACCCGTTCGGGTTCATGGAGCTCCAGAACGTCCAGGAGCTGACCAACTTCTTCGAGCGCCGCGTGTCGGCGTACCAGGTGGCCGTCGAGGGCTCGGTGTCCTTCGACGACGACTTCTAGGCTAAGACGTACGGACAGACTGAGAGGTGCCCCGCACGGCCACAGCCCGTGCGGGGCACCTCTGTCTGATCAGTCGGCCGAAAACTCCCCGGACTTGACCCCGGCGAGGAACGAGACCCAGGCATCAGCCGCGAAGAGCAACGCCGGCCCACCCGGGTCCTTCGAGTCACGCACCGGCACTACATCGGTGACGCCAGTCGCGATCTCCACACAGTTGCTTTGCGCGCCTGAGAACGACGACTTTCGCCAGATGAGGTCGGCAGCGGCCGCACCCTGCGGGACGCTACTCATCGCTGTACTTTCCTTTCGCAATGCGCTCGACGAGCGCGATCGACTCCTTGCGCGGCAGAGACTCGGCCAACGCCCGGCGGAACAGGTTGGAGTACTTGAAGACCTCGCCAGGCTCCTCGATGTAGAGCGTGCTGAGGAGGCTGTCCACGTACACGACATCCGTCTCGGTACTCTCAGGGAAGCTGAGGATCACCAGTGGCCCGAACAGCGCTGCGTGAACATCCGATTCCTCCGGCAAGACCTGGATGTTGATGTTCGGCTGATCCGCCATGGCGACCAGATAGTCGAGTTGCTCCTGCATCACAGCCCTCCCACCAACCTGGTGCTTCAAGGCCGACTCCGACAACACAACCCACAGCCGTAGCGGGGATTCCCGCGTCAGCACCGACCGGCGCTCCAGCCGGACCTTCGTCAGCTGCTCCACCTGTTCGACACTGGCGTCCTCTATCTGCGCCCGCACGACAGCCCGGGTGTAGTCCTCCGTCTGCAACAGGCCCGGGATCAGGAAGGTCTCCACGCTGTAGGCGTCCGAGGCATCGGCTTCCAACGAGATGTAGTCCGCATACAGCGGCGACAAGGTATCCGAATACCTGTCCCACCAGCCGCGCAGACGCCCATCCCGAGCCAAGTCCTCCAACTGGCTGCGTGTCGCTTGGTCCGCCACTCCGTAGAGGTCGAGCAGCAGCCTGAGATCTACGAGTCTGATCCCGGACTGCGCGGCCTCGATCCGGCTGATCTTGCTTTCAGCGCAGACCAGCTGCCTCGCTGATTGAGCGATCGTCAACCCCACAGCAAGCCGCATCTCCTTGAGAGTTCGAGCGAGCCGCCGCTGTCGGACCGTCGGATTCCTGTTCACCGGCATGCGTGACCTCCCCGCGTCTATGCGCTGCCAGTCTGCCGCCCCCAGCCCACGACAACAATTCTTGATCACTTCCAAAGTGGGGACTTGCACTTTGGAAGTTCCCAGGAGCATGCTACTCACCGTAGATCGCCGATCTACAAACCGTGATCATGGCGGGCTAGTCACCGGGCATCCCCTTGCCTTCTTCAGCCGTCTTCACCCCGCACAATCGGAGGTGGCCCTGCCATGCCTGAAGACCTTCCGCCCTCCCCCGCCCCCGCCGAGCGGAGCTGCTGGTTGCCCCGGCGCCGCGACTCCCCCCGCGCCGCCCGCTGGGCGCTCCACGACTTCCTCCGCCCGCATCCCTGCGGCGAACTCCTCGTCTTCACCAGCGAGTTGCTGGTCAGCGAGCTCGTCACCAACGCCGTCGAGCACTGCCGCTCCCCGCTCAACCACCTGATCCTCGTCCGCTTCAACCTCTCCCCGGACAACACCCTCCGCATCGAAGTCCACGACGCCGACAGCGAGAAGCCCATGCCCGGCCACGCCTCCCCCACCTCCGAGACCGGCCGAGGCCTGTTCCTCGTCCAGAAGTTGGCGACCCAGTGGGGCTGCTGCCCGCGCGAGGGCGGCCTCGGCAAGTTCGTCTGGTGCCACATCTCCCCCGAGGCGGCCGCCGCGTGAGCACCGTCCGTGCCGGGATCGCCGGCCTCATGAACCCCACCGACTTCCCGAGCGTCGACCATGCCCTCCCCGTCCTCTGGGAGCGGGTACGCGACCTCCCCGTCCGCGAGGCCCACCGCGACTTCATCCGGCTCCTCATCGGCCCCGGCAGCGGCGACAGCATCGCGAACCGCCTCACCAGCAGCGGCATCTGGAGCACCACCCTCTACGTCGGCGAGATGACCGGCTGGACCGCCCACCCGATCACCATCACCATCACCACCCGGCAGCCCTGACCTGACGCGGCGATTCATTCCGGCGGGCCCTTGCCACCGCAAGGGCCCGCCGGGAGAGCACGGGAACCCGAACTCCGCACACATGTCCGGCGTCGGGCCGATTCCCAGTACCGGAAACGCAAACCTCTTGCCCGCACCCAGCCCCCTCGGGAGCATATTCGGTAGACCGGGCGAGGAAAGGACATGGGGGCTGAGACCATGCTCGAAAGGCTGTCCATGACAATTCATCCAGTATCCCCGCGAGTGAACAAGGCCCAACTCGGGCCAGCGCTACGGGAGCTCCGAAAGACCTCCGGAATGGAAGCCAAAGCTGTGGCTCGCGGCGCCGTCATGTCCCAGAGCAAGCTGAGCAAGATTGAAACGGGAAAAATCTCACCCACCGTCATGGACGTGGAACGAATTCTCACGGCCATGGGAGTGCCCGGCGAAATCAAGGTCGAGTACATGGCCGCCGCAAGGGCCGAGGCCACGGAGGCAACGGCCTGGCGCCTGGTCCGACGCCTGGGCTATCACCGCAAGCAACAGCAGATCAAAGCGCTGGACGAATCGGCCGAAATCATTCGCGTTTTTCAGCCCTCCTTGGTGCCCGGCCTGCTTCAGACTCCCGAATACATGCGAGCCGTATTCGAGAGGAAGGACCTCAGCGAGAAGCAGCTCTCCGGAGCGGTTTCAGGTCGGCTTGCGAGGCAGCGGGCCCTCTACGATGTCGGCAAGACGCTGCAGTTCCTCATCACAGAGCCCGTTCTACGCTGGCGCCTCGTCCCAGCGGCCATGATGGCCGAGCAACTGGACCACATCATCTCCGCTTCCCGCCTCGAACATGTCGATATCCGGATCGTTCCGCTGACTGCGCCGCAGACCCAGACCTCGGCGCACTCCTTTGTGATTCGCGACGACCGCACGGTCACGGTCGAGACCGTTCATGCCGAACTGGCCGTCACCGACCCTCGTGACGTCGAGATGTACGTCCGCAAGTTCAACGGGTTCTCCGACATCGCCGTCTCCGGAACTGCGATGCGGAGGTTGATCGAAGGAATTCGAGACGGATTTCTCGAAGAACAGGAAGGCGCCTCATAGCGCCCCGACATGAATGGACTTCCGGCCAACAGCCACCCGCATCGGCTGGACCTCCGTGCACAGGAAGTCGGCCGGCCCGACTTCCTGTGCACGGAGGCAAGTTCTTTCGGCAACAGGAAATCGTGCCGGAACAGGCCCGGCTCGCTTGTAATTTGGTGGCTCACCGAATCGATCCACGAGCCCGGGGAGCCCCTTGATGTCCACCGCGAAGTCCGCGCAACCGACCAGGACCCCGCGCCGCCGCCGGACGCACGCGGAACTCATGGAGCTGGTGAACAACAATCCGGTCCGCAAGGACCTGACGACCGGGCGCCTGGTCGAAATCGTCGGCGCCCAGAACGGCCGAGCCCTGGTCCGGCCGCTGTTCGAGCCCGACACTCCCCCGCGCCAGGTACCGGCCGACCAGCTCACCACCCGTATCGATCTGTGGCGCTGACCTTCCCCCCTCCCCTCATTCTTCCGCCCAAGTCCTGGGCGGAGCGGGGCCGCTCCTCGCCGCCCCGAAGCGACACCGGAAGGTGCAGCGATGACCGATCACAACCTGTACGAACTCGACCTCTCCCAGGTCGAGTTCACCCGCGCGTGCGGCGGCAACCAGGGCGGGGGCGACGACGGCGAGTCGTGCGTGACCCTCGGCGCCGTGCCGCAGGCGCCCGGCGTGTTCGCCCTCGGCGACAGCAAGCGTCCGGACCGCGCGCCCCTGCTGTTCACCGCCGAGGAGCTGGCCGGCGCCGGGATCGACCCGGCGCGGTTCGGCCTGTCCGTCTGACACCCCCGAACCTCCCCGGCCGCCCGCACTCCGCTGCGGGCGGCCGGGGGCCCCCACGCGCCCCAGGAGCACCACCCCGGCACGTCCCAGGCGACGCATGGGCCGGAGACGGCCGGCAGCGGGCGAAGGAGGCGGGGCGCCG
>NZ_JBHTWX010000055.1:0-54606 GCF_042792155.1 Kitasatospora sp. NPDC056651
CCCCCGTTCCGAACGGGGGCGGCCGGCCCTTTCGCGTGCTCGGTCCGCGACGTCCGGTCCGTGATGTGCTCGGCGGCGGCCGCGGCGCTCAGCCCGCGGCGGCGACGCCCGCCTCGCCCATCGCGCCGATCCGCCCGAGCAGGTCGACGATCCGGGACTGGACGTCCTCGCTGGTCGAGCGCTCGGCGAGGAACAGCACCGTCTCGCCGGTGCGCAGCCGGGGCAGCTCGCGCGGGTCGAGGTCCACCGAGGTGTAGACCACCAGCGGGGTGCGGTGCAGCCGGTCGTTGGCGCGCAGCCAGTCCAGCAGGCCGATCCGGCGACGGCGGATCTGCAGCAGGTCCATCACCACCAGGTTGGGCTGCACGCTGCTCGCCCGGGCCACCGCGTCGTTCTCGTCCACCGCGTGCTCGACGTGCATGCCGCGCCGCTCCAGGCTGCTGATCATGGCGGCGGCGATGTCCGGGTCGCCCTCGACCAGCAGGACCCGCGGGGCGTGGTGCTCGCCGTCGCGCGGCGCGAGGGCGCGCAGCAGGACGGCCGGGTCGGCCCCGTACGCGGCGTCCCGGGTGGCCTGGCCGAGGCCGGCGGTGACCAGCACCGGGACCCGCCGGTTGAGCGCGGCGGTGCGCAGCGACTGGAGCGCGGTGCGGGTGATCGGGCTGGTCAGCGGGTCGACGAAGAGGGCGGCCGGGAAGCCGGGGGCCTGGGCGTCGACCTCCTCGCGGGAGCGGACGATCACCGGGAGGTAGCCGCGCGCCTGGAGGGCCTGCTTGGTGGCCGGGTCGGGCTCGGGCCAGACCAGCAGCCGGCGGGTGTTGACCAGTTCGCCGGTCGGGGCGGGCGGCTGCTCGGCGGAGGGGAGCTCGGCCATCGGACGCGGCGCGGTCCGGCCGGCGTCGACCGGGACGGGCGGCTGCGGCACGGCGGCGGGCAGCGCGGTGGCGGGCACCGGTGCGGGGCCGAGCGGACGCGCCGGGGCGAGTTCGCCCAGGCCGGTGCCGACCGGGCGCGGGGCGGCGGGCTGCTCGGCGGCGGGCAGCGCGGCCCGGGCGGGCGCCAGCGCGGTGCCGGGGGAGGGCTCCTGCACACCGACGGCCGCACCGATGGCCCCACCGACGGACGCGCCGACGACCCCACCGGCCGGGCCGGGGGCGTTCACCAGCGCGTCCGGGCCGGGCCCCGGCGGGACGGCCAGCCGGCGGCGCCGTCCGGTCGGCGCGGCGGCCGGTTCGGGCAGCGCGGGCGCGGGGCCGGCCGGCAGGGCGTGCTCCAGACCGGGGTAGACCGGGGTGTCGGCCGCTCCGGGCAGCGCGAAGCCACCGGAGGAGTCCTCGGCCGAGGGCAGCGCGCGGCGGCGCCGGTGCTTGGTCTCGCCAGGGGCCTGTTCGTGGGCGGCCTCGGCGGTCGGGGCGCCGCCCGACGGGGTGCCGTCCTCGGCGGCGGGCGCGGGGGCCGGGCCGAGGGCGAGCGGCTCACGTCCGCCGGGGCGGTTCGGCTGCGCCCGGTCGGCGCCGACGGGCACGGCGTAGGCGGGGCCGGAGCGGCCGTCGTCCTTGCCCCACGGGTCGCTCTGGGCGCCGTCCGGCCCGGCCAGGCCCTGGCGGACGTACGCGGGGTCGTTGCCGGTGCCGTTCCACTGCTCGGGGACGGCCCGCTCGACCCGGGCGGGGGCGTTCGGCCACTGATCGGCGGGGACGTCGGGAGTGCCGGAAGCGCCGGAGGCGTCGGCGTCGGTGTCGGCGGCCGGGGTCTCGGCGGCCGGTCGGCCACGGCGGCCGCGCCGCTCGGCGGGAGGCTCCTCGGCGGGCGCCCGCTCCGCCTCGGCGGCCTCGGGCGCGGGCTGCTCGGCGCCGGGGGCGGGCTCGGCCCCGGCCTTGCCGGTGCTGGGCAGTTGCGGGATGCCCGGCAGCTCGGGCAGGACGGCGCTGTCGCTCTCCTTGGGACGGTCGGAGCGCCCCTCGGCGGTGGCGCGCTCGGCGGCGGCCTTCGCGGCGACCGGGTCCAGCGGCAGCTCGACGACGTACGTGGTGCCGGCCTTGCCGGGCAGCTCGTGCGGCTGGAGCACGCCGCCGTGGCGCTCGACCACCGCGTGGGCTATCGGCAGGTGGACGGGGCTGCCGCCGACGCCGGGGCCGCGGATCTCGACCCGGGCGACCTCGCCGCGCTGGGCGGCGGCCAGGACGACGGTCGGCGGCTCGGGGGCGGGCGGCAGCGCGGGCTCGGCGGCACCGTTCAGCCCGGGCACGGTCAGGCCGGGGGAGGGCGCGGCGGGGGCGTCCAGCGCCAGGCCGATGCCGCTGACGTCGGCGACCAGGTGGGCCAGTGCCTGGGCCAGCCGCCGCTCGTCGGCGATCACCTCGACCGCGGCGGCGTGCACCGAGAACCGCACCCGGCCGGGGCCGACCAGCTCACCGGCTTCCTGCACGGCCCGGCGGACCACCGTGTCCAGGCCGACCGGCACCCGCGACGCGGCCTTCCGCCCGTCCTTGCCCTCCGGGCCCTCCTTGCCGGTCTTGGGCTCCTTGCCGTCCCTGGCTTCGGCCGCGCCGCTCTCGCCGGCCTCGCTGCGCTGGTGGTCGAGGACCCCGTCGATCAGCTTCCCGAACCGGCGGCACTCGGCGGCCAGCCGGCGCAGCGTCCAGTTGGCCTCCGGCCAGAGCTGGCCGGCCGGGTCGGCGGCGAGCGCGTCGAGCCGCTGGTTCAGCGCGTTCAGCGCGCCGCCCAGCTCGCTCTCCAGGACGGCGGTGAGGTGCTCGTTGCGGGCGGTCAGGGCGAGTTCGCGGCTGCGGTCGGTGAAGGTCATCACCGCGCCGACCAGCTGGTCGCCGTCCCGGACCGGGGCGGTGGTGAGGTCGACGGTGACCGGCCGGCCGTCCTTGCGCCACAGCACGGTGCCGCGCACCCGGTGCTTGCGCCCGGAGGTCAGGGTGTCCAGCAGCGCGGACTCCTCGAGCGCCAGCGGGGTGCCGTCGGCCCGGGAGTGCTGGATCAGCGGGTGCAGCTCGCGCCCGCCCAGCTCGCTCGCCCGGTACTCCAGGATGTGTGCGGCGGCCGGGTTGACCAGCACGCAGCGGCCTTCGAGGTCCACGCCGAGCACGCCCTCGGCGGCGGCGCGCAGGATCATCTCGGTCTGCTTGTGCTGGCGGCGCAGTTCGGCCTCGACGCCGAGCCGGCCGGAGAGGTCGCGGACCAGCAGCAGGAGCAGGTCGGAGGAGGAGGGCGAGTTCTCCCGGTACGAGTCGTACGGGGAGCGGGCGTAGCCGCGGCCGTCGTCGTCGGCGAAGTCGTTGCCGGAGACCTCGACCGGGAAGGTGGTGCCGTCGGTGCGGTGGGCGGTCATCCGGACCGGGCGGTCGGGGGCGTCGCCGTCGCGGGTGGCCGGGCGCATCGAGCCGGGGATGCGGCTGGGGTCGAACTCGGGCAGCAGACCCAGCACGCCCATGCCGACCAGTGAGGTGCCCGGTGCCTGCAGCGCCTGGACCGCCGCGCTGTTGGCGTCCACGACGGTGCCGTTGCTGTTCACCAGCAACAACGCGTCGGGCAGGGCGTCGAGTATGGCGGCGAGGCGAGCAGCGCCTCGGATCGGCCTGCTGCTCACGTCGACAGGTCTCCTCGGCTCGGGGCAGCTCCTCCGGAGACGGCAGTATCTCATTCTTCTTTGCGGCGGGGACGACCCGCCTAGTAACGTTGGCGGTGGTTGGTGCCGAGCCCCACGGTTGTGGCATCATCGCTGACACACGGAACGGGTCCGCTCACGCGGGCGTGCTCCATGTGGGGAGGCTTCGCCTAGTCCGGTCTATGGCGCCGCACTGCTAATGCGGTTTCGGGGTTATTCCTGATCGAGGGTTCAAATCCCTCAGCCTCCGCCAGTCGGGAGCCCCCGTCGACGATCTTGTCGGCGGGGGCTCTTCGCGTTCCCGGCACCGCGGAACGGTCCACGGTGGGTCCTCCGCCGTGCGGAGGCGGGGGGCCGGGAGGGGTCGGATCAACCGATTTCGCCCCACGCCGCAGGTCATGTAATGTTGTCCACGCAACGCCCCGGTGGCAACGTTCACCAGGGCGAGCGCTCATAGCTCAACGGATAGAGCACTTGACTACGGATCAAGAGGTTGCAGGTTCGAATCCTGCTGAGCGCACCAACCACCGCAAGATCGGGTTCGCCCGTTCCTTGCGCTCATAGCTCAACGGATAGAGCACTTGACTACGGATCAAGAGGTTGCAGGTTCGAATCCTGCTGAGCGCACCATCGAGAAACCCCCGGCCGTCGGTCGGGGGTTTCTCGCATTTCCGGGACGGGTCCCGTCGGCTCCGTCGCCGCGAATCGAACGGGTTCACCCGGTGATTGGCCGCGTCCCGGAGTCCGGTGTCCGCCGGATGGGGCGGAGGGTGCCGTTCCCGCGTCCGTTCGGGTGGTGCCGATTGCCGCCCAGTGGATGAAATGCGCCTGTTTCGGGTACATCCCGTCCTGCCACCCGGATGACCGCCAATCGGGTGGGACCGGGTCAAAAGCGCAGGTGTCGCAGTATGGCCGGCCCGGGATCGTGATTCCTCTCCGTCCGATCCCGTGCTGACCGCCCACCGCCCCGGCAGCCGATCGCGAAGGAGGGCCGGATGAGCCGACTGTTTCCCCGAGTGGCCGCCGCCCCGCGCCCGGCGCGTCCGCGCGGTCCGGGTGGGGTGACCGGCGCGCCGGACTCGCCGGAGCCCTGCTGGTGCTCACCGGTCTGGGGCTGACCACCCGTCGGGTGCTCGCCCCCAGGGCCGGTGCTCCTCGGTGCTGACCCGCGCCGAACCGTCCCGACCATCCGTTCATGTGCCTGCGCGTCAGGTCAGCATCGAATGATTCGTCAGTAAATGTCGACACACCTCGGTCAAATGTCGCATTTGATGACGTATGAACTTAGCCTGACCCTGGCACTGCCCGTCAGATCCGGGCCGCCCGTTGCGCGACACACCGACCCAGAGGACCCGTGCATGGACGTCACCCGCGACTCTTCGCAGCGACCCGACAATCTGCCCAAGGCGCTCCCCCCGGCACCGCCGGAACGTTCCGCCTCGGGTTCCAGCCCGCTGGCCAAGGCCACGGTGGTCACGACCTTCCGCCAGGGCGGTCCGACCGACAGCGGCCCGGCGACCACCCCGCTGGCCGTCGTCCCGAGCCCGTCGCCGAGCGAGTGGGTGGATCCGCGCGACCCACTGGAGACGGCCGCTCCGGAGACCGTCGACCTGCTGGAAACCACGGTGGCCGGGGTGCCGACCGCCACCACCTCCCGGCGTCCGCCGCGCGCCGACCAGGCGCTGCGCGAGCAGCGCGCCGCCGCGCTGCCCGGCTGGATCGCCCTGCTGGCGGTGCTGATCGGCGTGGCCGGCGTGCTGCTGGTCCTGCTGCGCACCGGTGTCATCCCGCACTGGGACGCGCTGCCCGACCTGCGCGGCACCGCCGCGAAGGAGAGCGGCGGGGTGGAGACGGGCACCAAGTCGATCGCCGCGGCGGGCGCGGCCGGACTGCTGGTGGTGCTGGCGCTCGCCGGGCTGCTGGCCAACGCGGGCGGCGAGACCCGGGTGCTGACCCGCTGGGGCCGCTACCGGGGCACCGTCCGCCGGACCGGCCTGGTCTGGGTCAACCCGCTGCTGCGCCGCCGCCGGGTGGACGTCCGGCTGCGGCACTGGCGCAGCGAGCCGGTCAAGGTGGTCGACCGCACCGGTACGCCGATCGTGGTCCGGTTGCTGATCGTCTGGCGGGTCAAGGACACCGCGCGGGCGCTGCTGGCGATCGAGGACCACGAGGGCTACCTGCGCGAGCAGGTCCAGGCGGTGCTCACCCGCACCGCGTCCACCCTGCCCTGCGACAGCAACGCGGCGCCCGGCCCCGCGCTGCGCGACGGGCAGTGGTTCGCCGACGAGATGACCAGGGCGCTGGCCGCCGAGGCGGCCCCGGCCGGCCTGGAGGTCTACTCGGTGCAGCCGCTGGCCCTGGAATACGCGCCCGAGGTGGCCGAGTCGATGCGCCGGCGCCGGCTGGCCGACCTCGACGCGGGCCTGCGGACGGTGCTGGTGGACGACGCGGTCGAGGCGGCGGCGCTCGCCGTCCGCCGGCTGGAGCGGGCGACCGCGCACGAACTGGACGAGTCCGCCCGGAGCGCACTGATGGAACAGCTGCTGGTCGCCTTCGTCGCCCCGGCCGGAGTGGCCGCCTCGGTACCGCCCCCGGCCGCCCGTGCCGGGCGGAAGGAAGGACGACCCGCATGAGGATAGCCACCGGCACGTACACCGGCACCGGCGCCGACGGTGACCGCGGTCTGATGGGCTTCGAGGAGAGCCTCGGCAGCGTCCCCGCGATCGCGGGCTGCGGCTGCCCGAACTGCGCGGCCCGGCCGCGCACCGCCCGCGCGGCGGGGGACGGCGGCAGCCGAATACACCGTGCGGTGCGAAGTACCTGTCTGGCCACCACCGTGCTGGCGGGTGCGGGCGTCGTCGGCCTGACGGCCGGGGTCGGCACCGCGCACGCCGACGCCGGGAAGCAGGGCTGGGACGGCTCCAAGTACTGGTTCGAGAACGGCTCCGGCGAGTGGCGCTGGACCAGCCACTACGACGTGTACGCGAACCGCACCGGGTCCGGCGGCTCGGCCGGCTCCACCCAGGCCGTCTCCAACGGCTCGGCCTCCTCCACCGGGATGCGCCAGGGCTGGGACGGCTCCAAGTACTGGTTCAAGAACGGCAGCGGCGAGTGGCGCTGGACCAGCCACTACGACGTGTACGCGAACCGCACCGGGTCCGGCGGCGGCTCGGCCCAGGCCCCCGCACAGCCCGCCAACCGTCCGTCGGCGAACCCCGGCCCGGCCTCCGGGAGCATCGAGTCGGCCATCGACTACGCGCTCGCCCAGCTCGGCAAGCCGTACGTCTGGGGCGGCAACGGCCCGTCCGGCTACGACTGCTCGGGGCTGGTCCAGCAGGCCTACCGGCGCGCGGGGATCAGCCTGCCGCGGGTGGCCGACGACCAGTACGCGGCGACCACGCCGATCGGCTCCGGGCAGCTGCGCCGCGGTGACCTGGTGTTCTGGTCCGACAGCGGCCGGGCCTCGGGGATCCACCACGTGGGGATCTACCTGGGCGGCGGCAAGTTCGTGGAGGCGCCCCGGCCGGGCACGACCGTCCGGATCTCGACCCTCAGCTCGGGCTACTACCCGACCCACTTCGGCCGGCCGTAGCCGCCGACGACGCACCGGGCCCCGGCAGCACCTCGCTGCCGGGGCCCGTTCGCGTGCGGGGCAGGACCTAGGCGGAGGCCGCGTCCAGCAGGGCGGTCTGCGCCGGGGTGAGCTCCAGGACGGCGCCGGCCAGCAGCGGCGGGAGCTGCTCGACGGTGCGGGCACTGGCGATCGGGGCGGCGACCGTCGGACGGGCGGCGAGCCAGGCCAGGGCGACGGAGGCGGGCTCCACCTCCTGCTCGGCGGCGACGGCGTCCAGCGCCTCCAGCACCTTGGGGCCGCGCGGATCGGCCAGGTAGCGGGCGGCGCCCTCGGCGCGGGCACTGTCCACGCCGTCGGCGCCCGGGCGGTACTTGCCGGTCAGGAAGCCGGAGGCCAGCGCGTAGTACGGGACGGTGGCCAGGCCGTGCTCCGCGACCACGTCGGCCAGCGGGCCCTCGAAGGTGCCGCGCGAGACCAGGTTGTAGTGCGGCTGGACGGCGACGTACTTCGTCAGGCCCTCGCGCTCGGCGAAGGCCAGCGCCTCGGCGAGGCGCTCGGCGGAGATGTTGGAGGCGGCGACCGCCCGGACCTTGCCCTCGCGGACCAGCTCGTCCAGCGCGGTGACGAACTCCTCGACCGGGGTGTCGTCGTCCCGGTGGGTGTAGTAGAGGTCGATCCGCTCGACGCCGAGGCGGCGCAGCGACTCCTCGGCCGCGGCCTTGATGTTGGCGGCGCCCAGGCCCTTGCGTTCGGCGAGCATGCCGACCTTGGTGGCGATCACGATGTCCTCGCGGTTGCCGCGGCTGCGCAGCCAGTTGCCGAGGACGGTCTCGGACTCGCCGCCGGTGTTGCCCGGGGCCCAGGAGGAGTAGACGTCGGCGGTGTCGACGAAGTTGCCGCCCGCCGCCGCGTAGCCGTCCAGGACGGCGAAGGACTGCTGTTCGTCGGCTGTCCAGCCGAAGACGTTGCCGCCGAGGGAGAGCGGGAAGACGGACAGGTCGGAGGTGCCGAGGCTCACCCGGCTGTGGTTTCCGGTCATGAGGGCAGTCAACCGGATTGCGGGGCCGGGCATTCCGCGAACCGGTCGACCTTCACGAGGCTGTCGCGCCGATGTCGCACGTGCGGGTGGTGTGGCGTGCGCGACGGGGGTCCGGGGTGTGCCCGAGGTGGGCGGATTCGTTAGAGTCCGTGCCATGGCTGACAACGACTACGACTCCGCCGGCAGCACCCAGATGTTCCGGGCGTTCGTCGACGAGACCCCGGCACCGCAGGCACCGGGCAACGTTTCCACCTACGGCAGCTCCAAGAGCGGCAGCCGCACCGGCGTGATCGCGCTGGTCGCCGTCGTCGCGCTGGTCGTCCTGGGCGGCGTCATCTGGCTGGCGGTCAAGTGACCCTCGCGCGGGTGACCCTGGTCCGGGTCACCCGCGCGACGGTGGTGGAACGCCTCAGCAGGGCTTGCGCCAGGCGTTCAGGTCGAGCTTCTTCTGCATCGAACTGAAGCCCAGCGACTTGGTCTTGCCGCAGAACTGGTTCGTGTCGAGCTTGTACTCGACGTGGAAGACCGCCTTGCCCGCCTTGACGAAGGGTGCGACCCGGTCGCACTCGTCGAACTGTGCGCACTCCTCGTTGACCGCGAAGTCGAAGTCCGGGAGCAGCGCCGGGATCTGGTCCAGGTCGTTCTTCAGACCGATGGCGAGGCCGCGTTCGTGGGCGAGCTGCGCCAGCATCCGGTTGTACTTGATCTGGTCGTCCGGGGTCAGCGGGAAACCGCTGTTCTGGTTGTAGGCCTCGATGGTGTCCGGTTCGATGGCGTCGAAGCCCTTGCTCCGGCACATGTCGAAGCGGGTGGCCATCAGCGGCCTCAGCTGGTCGAGCTTGCGGATGTCGAACCACTTCTCGCCCTTCCAGCCGGTGTCCGAGCCCTGGAGGGACTTGGCGAAGGCGGCGGAGTCGGGGCGGAAGTTCTCCCAGGAGCCGGCGTTGATGTAGCAGATCACCTTGCGGCCCTTGGCGTGCAGCGCGGCCACCACCGAGGCGTCGTTCTCGAAGCCGTCGATGTCGTAGACCGGGACGTCCACCGACTGGTCCACGCCGCCGCCGAGTTGCCACTGCCAGGTCAGGCCCGGGGTGGGCTGCCAGCGGGCGCCGGCCGGCGGCGGGGCGGGGTTGCCCGGTGGGGTGCCGGTGCCCGGCGGGTTGGCGGGCGGCGTGCTGCCGGCGGGAGTGCCCGGTGCCGGGCCGGTGGTGCCGGTGGCGTCGGGGGCGGTGGTCGCGGGTGCCGGGGTGCCCGGGGCGGTGGTGCTCGCGTCGGGGGTGCCGGGGGCGCCGGGGGTGCTCGGCGCGGTGGCCGCGGGGGAGTTGCTCGGGGTGCCGTCGGCCGAGTCCTGGTCGTCCTCCGATCCCGAGCTGCTGCACGAACTGACCAGCAGGGCGGTGGCGGTGGCGAGGGCCAGGGCGGCCGGTAGTAGCCGGTTGCGGCGGTTCACGGTAGTCGAACTCCGAGTCGGGTCAGGTCAGTTCAGCGGCGTTCAGGCCGTACGGCAGGGTGCGCCAGGGGTTCTCCCCGGCTCCTGGTACGGCGCAGCCGACGCCGGCTCGCCGGGCGGCGATCAGGGCGGCGGCATCCTGGGCGTGCTCGGCCGGGACGTCGTAGACCAGGTGGCAGAAGCGGGAGGCCGAGTGCCGGCCGGTCCACAGCGGCTGCGTCATGGTGCGGTAGGTGTCCCAGTCGCCCTCGAAGGTGACCAGCAGGTCGGCCAGGCCGACCTCGGCGTAGCCGGGATCCGGGTGCTCGCCGTGGCCGAACACCACGGTGGCGCAGCCGGCCGCGCGGGCGGCCGTGGCCAGTCGCCGGTAGTGTGCCAACGCGCCCGGGTGGGCGGCCACTTGGTCGAGGTAGACGCCGGTGATGCCATGACGCTGACGATACGTCAGAATGTCTGCCACCACGGCGGCGTGCGGCCGTCGGCCGTATTCGGTGTCGGCGTAACCGACCAGCGGCAGCCCGGCGGCGCGCAGTTCGTCGGCCGCCTCGGCGAAGACGTGGTCCGGGGCCTCGCCCGGGCCGTCGGCGAGGTTGAGCACGACGGCGGCGATCCGGGCGGGGTCGGCGGCGGCGACCGCCCGCCAGGCCGCCGGGTCCACCGCGGGGTGGACGTACAGCGGCACCAGCAGGCGGCCGTCGGGGGTGTTCCCGGCGGTCATGGGACCACCGGGGCGGACCCGGGCGCCGGGGTGTCGAGCCACAGGTCGCGCAGGGTGTCGGCGAGTTCGGTCTCCGGGCGCCAGCCGAGTTCCCGGGCGGCGGCCGACACGTCGGCCTGCTGCCAGGAGACGGCGGCCGAGCGCTCGGAGCCCGCTCCGCTCTCGTCGATCCGGCCGGTGAAGCCGGCCGCGGCGACCAGCCCCTCGGCGATCGCCCGGACCTGCCGGGCCTGTCCGGAGGCCAGGTTGAGCACCCGCGGGAGCGGATGCTCGGCGGTGACGGCCAGACCGACCGCCCGGGCCACGTCCCGGGCGTCGACGAAGTCGCGGTAGGCGGAGAGGTCGCCGACCGTGACCACGCCGTCGGTGCCCTCCGGCGCCACCCGGCGCAGCTCGGCGGCCAGCCGGCCGGGCAGCGAGCCCGCCGGGGCGCCGGGGCCGACCGGGTTGAACACCCGGAGCACCACGGCGTCCAGCGGCGAGCCGGCCACCGCGAGGGAGCCGGCCAGCTTGGTCGCGCCGTAGACGCCGACCGGGCGGGCGTCGGCGTCCTCGGAGAGCGAGTCACCCTCCGCGCAGACGCCGTACTCGCCGGCCGAACCGATGTGCACCAGGCGGGACTTGGGAGCGCCCAGGGCGAGTGCCTCGCAGAGCACCGCCGGGCCGCGGGCGTTCACCTCGGCGAGCTTGACCGCGCTTCCGGCCACCGCGCCGGCGAAGTTGACCACCACGTCGGGGGCCAGCGCGGACAGCTCGTCGCCGAGCGGGCCGGCCTGGGCGGTGGCCAGGTCCAGCCGGAG
Source organism: Kitasatospora sp. NPDC056651 (assembly GCF_042792155.1). Taxonomy (NCBI): domain Bacteria; kingdom Bacillati; phylum Actinomycetota; class Actinomycetes; order Kitasatosporales; family Streptomycetaceae; genus Kitasatospora; species Kitasatospora sp. NPDC056651. Next base: position 11,201 of record NZ_JBHTWX010000055.1, read on the forward strand.
GTCGTGGGCGGGCCGCCGCCCCGCGGTCAGCACGGTGGCACCGGGCAGTGACCGCAGGACGGCGGTGGCGTGACGGCCGAGGAAGCCGTCGCCGCCGAGGAGCAGGATTCTCACGCGGCCCGTCCGTCGGTCTCGGCACCCGCCGTGGCGGGCTCGGCGACCGCGTCGTCCGGGGCGGTGCGGGCGGCCGGGATCGACAGCTCCGCGACGCCCGGCGCGGCGCCGGTCGACTCGAAGGGCATCAGGACCGGGCGGATGGACGAGAACTCGGCGTTCGCCCGGTCGTAGTCGTCGGGCCGGCCTATGTCCAGCCAGTAGCCGCCGAACTCGTAGGCGGCGGGCGGGGTTCGGGCGGCCAGGAGGTCCAGTACCAGCTCGTCGAAGCCCAGTGGCAGGCCCGGGGTGTACGTGGCGAGCGCCGCGCGGGAGACGCCGTACACGCCCATCGACACGCGGTAGTCGATGCTGGGCTTCTCCTGGAACCCGGTGATGCTGCCCTCGTCGGAGGTCAGCACGCCGAAGTCGATCTTGACCTGGCGGGCGTAGGTGGCGATGGTCAGCGGGGCCCCGGACGCCTCGTGGTGCTTGAGCACCCCGGCGAAGTCCAGGTCGGTCAGGATGTCGCCGTTCATCACCAGGAAGTGCTCGGGCAGGCGGTCCTGCATGGTGAGCAACGGGCCCATGGTGCCGAGCGGGCTGTCCTCGACGGCGTAGCCGACCCGCAGGCCCCACTGCGAGCCGTTGCCGACGTAGGCGCGGATGATGTGGCCGAGATGGCCGATGGCCAGGGTGACGCTCTGGAAGCCCGCGGCGGCGAGCTGGCGCATCACGATCTCCAGGATCGCGTGCTGGTCGCCGATCGGGACGAGCGGCTTGGGAAGCGCGGTGGTGTACGGGCGGAGACGGACGCCCTTACCGCCGGCCAGGATCACTGCGTGCATGGTGTTTCCCCCACGGAAAGGATGTGCAGGACACGAACCTCGACTACCAGGACGAGCATGATCGTTTGCGGCGGTCAGACGTTGTAGATGTCGGTCTTGTAGCGGGCCAGGTTGGCCGGGTCGCGGAAGAACTCGATGGTCTGCTCCAGACCCTGCTCCAGGCTGAAGTTCGGGGCCCAGCCGGTGGCCTCGCGCAGCCGGGTGGCGTCCGCGACCAGGCGCATCACCTCGGAGTTGGTCGGACGGATGCGCTGCTCGTCCTCCTTCACCACCAGGTCCACGCCCATCAGCTTGCCGACCAGGGTGACCAGGTCGCCGACCGAGATCTCGCCGCCGGTACCGGCGTTGAAGGTCCGGCCGACCACCGTCCCGGCGGGCGCGGTGCCCACCGTGCGGAAGGCGTTGGCGGTGTCCTTGACGAACGTGAAGTCGCGGGTCGGGCGCAGGTCGCCGAGGGTGATCTCGGTCTGGCCGGCCGCGACCTGGGCGATCACGGTCGGGATGACGGCGCGCATCGACTGGCGCGGGCCGAAGGTGTTGAACGGGCGCAGGGTGACGACCGGCGTCTCGAAACTGGCGTGGTAGCTGTCGGCCAGCCGGTCCCCGCCGGCCTTGGAGGCGGCGTACGGGGACTGGGTGTTGATCGGGTGGTCCTCGGTGATCGGCACGGTCTGCGCGGTGCCGTAGGTCTCGCTGGTGGAGGTGTGCACCAGGCGCGGGATCTCCAGGTGACGCACCGCCTCCAGCACGTTCAGGGTGCCGGTGACGTTGGTGTCCACGTACGAGTGGGGGGCGCGGTAGGAGTACGGGATCGCGATCAGGGCGGCCAGGTGGTAGACCGCCTCGGTGCCCTTGACCAGGCCGTTGACCGAGCCCGGGTCCCGGACGTCGCCGAGGATGATCTCGACCGAGTCCAGCACCTCCTCGGACAGGGTCTCCAGCCAGCCGAAGGACGAGAACGAGTTGTACTGGACCATCGCGCGGACGTGGTGCCCGTCGGCGACCAGGGTCTCGACGAGGTGGGAGCCGATGAAGCCCTCGGCTCCGGTAACCGCGACGCTGCTCATGCGGGGTTCGCTTTCTCGATCTGCCGGGGCGGCCGGGCGCTCTGTGGTGGCCGGCCGCCGTGGCCAGGTGGGTTCTCAGGTGGAGCGGGTACGGCGGTGCACGCCAATTCGGGCGTGCGGGATATTCGATGTGTGTCCAGCGGTGTCCGCTGTCCGACAGCACCGACCGGCAGCGCTGTCCGGGCGTGCTGCGCGGTGTTGCCGGTCGGTGGTGCCGTTCAGCGGTGCTGGGTGGTGCGGCCGAGCGCGGGCCCGGCGATTGCGGTGAGGACGGCGGCGGCCGCCCCGCAGCCGATCAGCTGCAGGACGATCGGGTCCGCACCTGCCAGCAGCCCGGCGCTCTCGGCGACCGCGGCGGCCAGGCAGATCAGGGCGGTGCTCCAGCTGAACCCGAAGGCGTTCAGCAGCAGCGCCAGCCAGAGCGAGCCGCCGAGGAGCAGCATCGCGCCGAGCTGCGGGACGCCGAGCGCGGGGGCGCCGGGCCACAGCACGGTCGCGGCGGCGTCCAGCGCGGCCACGGTGGTGAGGTAGATGAACAGGCAGCCGAGCAGGATCCCACCGGTGCGGCGGGAGAACTGGCCGCCGGTGTGGCTGGTGCGCAGTGCGGCCACGGCCATCGCCCGGTAGCGGAAGAGCAGCCACTCGGCGAGGCCCAGACTCAGCGTCAGCGCGATCATCGCCGGGCCGGTCAGCGCGGTCGAGGCCTCCTGGGCGGCGTGGCCGCCGGTCCGCACCGCCTGGTGGATGGTCCCGCCCAGGCCGGCGATCAGCGTGAGCGCCCCGCAGGCCACGCCGAACAACAGGTGCGGGATCTCGTGGCGGACCGGCAGCTTCAGCTCGACGGGCTCGCGCTCACCGCCGCGGACACAGACCAGCAGCTCCCGGACGGCCAGGGCGACCGCCAGCAGCACCGAGGCGAGCAGCACCACCGTACGGACCACCTGGGGGACGTCCACCGCCAGCACCACGCCCGCTCCGACCGAGGCCGGGGCCAGCGCCAGCAGCAGGAACTTCTCCCGCCCGAGCACCAGCAGCACGGTCGCCGCGCCGAGGTAGCAGGACTGCCCGGCGGCGAAGCAGAGCGAGCCGAGCGGCCCGCCGACCAGGTACGCGGCGGCCGCCGCGACCAGGGCACCGACCGGGGCGCCGACGGCCAGGCAGACCGCGGCCTCGCGGCGGCGCAGCCGGCCCAGCCAGCGGTAGGAGCGGTGCGCCAGCGCCTGGTTGAACCCCCAGCTGACCAGGGTGGCGATGGACAGCGCGAGCATGCCCGAGGGCAGGCCGAAGCGCATCCGGGTGGTCGCGAACAGGTTGGCACCGAGCAGGTAGCCGAGTCCGGGCAGGGCGAACACCAGGCCGCGCACCACGCAGCGCCAGGGGTCGGCCCGCCAGGGGTTGGCGAACTCGGAGCTGGGGCCCGGGTAGCGGCGCTCGACCTTCTCGAACAGCTCCTCGGCGACGGTGAACGCGTCGGGGCGGCCGTACAGCAGGGCGGCCTGCTCGTCGGAGAGACCGTCGGACTCCAGGAAGGCCGCGATCTCGTACGGGTGGACGGCATCGGCGCACACATCGCGCAGCCGCTCGGCGAGTTCGTCCAGCGGGTCCGCGGAGAGGTAGAGCGGCTGCTCGTGCTCCGGCTCCGGCGAGGCGGGACGGCGGCGCTTGAGCGGCAGCGCGCGCAGCTGCACGGTGTGCTCGGGACCGGCCTCGTCCGGCACCAGCCGCAGTGGACCGCTCACGCGCCCACCTCGCTCGGCTCAGGGGCGGCGGTGGAGGCCAGCTGCGGGTCCCAGTCGGGGCTGGGGACCTGGTCGGTGACGGCGACCATGCCGCCGGGCATCCAGCGGGCGGTGCCCAGGAGTTCGGTGTAGATGCCGCGGAACCCGTCGATGTTCTGGCGGAGGGTGAACTGCTCGATCACCCGCAGCCGGGCGCCCTCGCCGAGCCGGGCGCGCCGTTCGGCGTCGCGCAGCAGCTCGATCGCGGCGGCCGCCATCGGCTCGGGCTCGCGCGGCGGGACGACCAGACCGGTGTCGCCGACGGCCTCGCGCACGCCGCCGACGTCGGTGGAGACGGTCGCGCGGCCGCAGGACATCGCCTCGATCAGGGTGAACGGGAAGCCCTCGCTGATGCTGGAGAGCATGACCACGTTGCCCGCCGCGTAGGCGTCGGTGATGTCGGCGACGCGGCCCTCGAAGGCCACCGAGTCGGCTATGCCGAGCTCGGCGGCCAGGGCTATGCAGCGGTCCCGGTACGCTTCGCCGCCCTTGGGCGTGCCGCCGAAGAGCCGCAGTCGCGCCTCGGGGATCTCGCGCTGGACGATGGCGAAGGCCCGGATCAGCGTCTCCAGGTCCTTGATCGGGTCGACCCGGCCGGCCCAGCTGAGGGTCGGGGTCTCGGGCTCGGGGCCGGCCGGCGGGAAGGCCGCCGGGTCCACCCCGTTGTAGACGGTGCGGATGTGCGAGGACGGCGTGCCGCCGCGCTCCTCCCAGCGCCGGTTGTACCGGTTGCCGGGGGTGACCAGCGCGGCCTGCCGATAGCTCTCCTCGGCGAGCATCCGGTAGAAGCCGAGCAGCAGTGCCTTGACCGGCCAGCGGTACGGGCCGGTGCGGTAGCCGAGGTAGCGCTCGCGCAGGTAGATGCCGTGCTCGGTGAGCAGAAACGGTACGCCAAACTGCTGGGCGGCGATCAGCCCCGGCAGGGTGGCGAGTCCGCCGCTGGCCGCGTGCGCGACGCCGTCCGTGGGCGGCTCGACCGAGAGCGGCCGCAGGGCGTGCTCCAGCAGGTCGGTGGCGTTCAGGGCGTCGTGCAGGGTGGGCCGGGAGACGGCGGTCGGCAGGTAGTCGCGGGTCCACACGTGCTGGAGCGTGCGCAGCGCGCGCTCGCTGCGCAGCGCCGGGCTGAGCAGCCCGCGGCGGGCGAGGTCGGCGAAGTTGTACAGCTCGGTGCCGAAGTGGGTGGTGTAGACGGGATCGAGGACGGAGTGCAGGAAGCGCTCGTACGCGGTGAGGAAGCGCCGCATCTCCTCGCCGCGGGGCGGCCGGGTTTCCGAGGCCGGGCCCCAGAGCGGTGCGGTGGTGACCGACCGTACGTTGGCGGGCAGCTCCCAGGCCAGTGGTTCGTGGCCGGTTCCGGTGACGGCGATGACGTCGAAGTCGACGTCCGGCATGCCTTGGACGAGCTGGTCGCACCAGACGCTCACGCCGCCGTGCTGGTGCGGATACGTCCCCTCGGTGAGCAGGGTGACGCGCATTCCTGTCCCCCTCCTGTTCTTGCGTCGGTTCCGGCCTGGATGGGCGGAACGGGAGCCGTGGCGGGGCCGGGCCGGGCGACGGCCCGGCCCCACCGACGGGTGGTACCGGTTACCGGTTGTCGGAGCGTCCGGTGGCGCTGCTCGGCGTGGCCGTCCCCCCAGAGGCCTTGCCGTTCGCGGCCGCGGCGTGGTCGCCGTGGCCGTTGCCGCCCTGACCGATGGTGCCAGCGACGACACCCTTGCCGGGCACCGGGGTTCCGCTACCGGGGACCAGCGACGGAGCGGGCTTGCGGGCGTTGTCGCCCGGGCCCACCGGGACCGGGGTGGCGACGCCCTGCGGCACGACCTTCTTGTCCGCCGGCGCCGGGGCCGGGACGGACTTGGCGGCGACGTTCGGTGCGACGGCGGCCGGCGCGGCCGGCGCGGCCGGCAGCTGGAGGGTGACGGTGCTCTGCAGCGCACCCGGGGACACCCAACCCGAGAGCGTACCGGCGTAGGACGACCCGAACCCGGCCGTTCCGATGGCCAGCTTCTGAGCAGTCCCGGTCGGCATGGTGGCCTGCACCTGAACACCGGCCGGCGCGCTGACGGTGACGGCGTTGCCGACCCGGTAGGCGGTGACCTTGCCGGCGGCGATCGCCGTGTTCCAGGCCGCGCGGCGCTGGAACTCCAGGCCGATCTCACGCTGGCTCAGGTTCACGATCGGGGCGCTGTCCGCGTGCAGCGAGCGGTAGGTGCCGAGGATCTTCTCCAGCACCGGGTACAGGATGCGGTCCTCGGACAGGTTCGACTGGTGCACGAAGTGCGGCCGCGGGTCGTTGTTCAGCACGTGGCCGAGGTCGATCCGGGCCTCCAGCGGCACGATGTACGACTGGTAGCCGGTGGTGGTGTCCAGCGGCTGCGGCAGGCAGGTCGAGTTGGCGTTGTTCTCGCAGACGCCGCTGCCGCCGTTGGCCTTGCTGGTGTAGATCCAGTTGTACTCGTCGGCCTCCTCCTTCGCCGTGGCGGCGTTGTAGAAGACGTTCATCGGGTACCGCGGCACGGTCAGCGTGGACGAGCCCACGGCCCGCTGGCCGGTCTCGCGGGACGCGTCGCTGGCGGTGAACTTGATGCCGTTGGCGGCCAGCGCCGGCGCCAGGTTCGGGTTGTCGCTGGTCTCCTGGGGCGCGGTCAGCAGCCCGGAGTGCTCGCCGGTGACCAGGGTCTGCGGGTCGAACTGGAGGCCGCGCGCGGTGGCCCAGTCGGCGTTGTTCTTGATCTGGCCGGAGATGGTGGCCTGGTCGACCCAGACGGTGCCGCCCGCGGCGTTCTTGGAGCAGACCCAGGGCACCACGGTGACGTTCTGGACGCAGCCCAGGTACGGGTGGGTGTAGGTGTGGTTGACCCACCGGTAGTCGGCCTGGTCGGCGATCATCTGGTCCGCCGTCGGGTCCACGGTGGTCTCGTGGTCGGCCTTCCAGTCCTCGCTGCCGCCACCGTTGAACACCATGTCCAGGGTGAAGTTGTTGGCGGCCTGCCACTGCTTGAGGTGGTTGGCGTCGTCGACGGACATCCGGATCGGGGCGGCGCTGTCCGGGGTGCCGGGCGGGCAGGTGACGTCGCCGGGGGTGCACTTGAGCACCGTGTCCCAGCGGTCGTCGGCCAGGAAGACGTCGTCCACGTGGGTGGCGAAGTAGTTGCGGTCGTAACCGAGGTGGACGCCCTGGGTGAGCCAGTCGACCATGCCCCGGGCCAGCAGCCGGTACTGCTGCTGGTACTGGTTGTAGACGAATGTGACGACCAGTTCCTTGCGGCCGTCGTGGGTGTACTCGCCGACCAGTGAGCCGCGTGCGGTGCTGCTGGGTATCGGGGCGTCGACCAGCGGGACGAACGAGGCGCCGGCCGGGAGACTGGCGAGCGGGGTGGCCAGGTAGCCGTAACTCTCGCTGACGTTCGGGTCGTTGTCCTCGAACGGGACGCTTCCCTTGAGGTACCCGAACGGGCCCGAAGTTCCGGCTGCCGTGGTGGCGCCCTGGAATCCGTCGAGGGTGCCCACGAATCCGGGATTCTGGGCGTAGTTCAGGCCGACCGCCGGGTTGGCCCACGTGTACGCGTCGATCTGGCGGACGTTGAATGCGGCCTCGTAGGTCGCGATCGCGGTCATCTCGGCGGCACTGTTGGGGAAGGGGTTTTCGTTGGGCAGCACGATGCCCTGGAACTTCCCCCGGGGCTGGCCGTTCAACGTGTCGCTCAGGAAAGCCGAGTTGATGACGGGACGGTTGGGGTCATTGAGGCTGACGACCTTGTAGGGCGCGCCCTGGCTCTTCAGCTCGGCGGTGATGGCCGCGACCGACGGGCCGCCGTCGTCCACGACCAGGACGGTGAGGTCGATCCTGGGCGGCGTGGTGTCGCCGTGGGCCAGGGTGGTCTGCAAGCCGCTGGCCAGCAGGACTGCCGCCGCGCACGCGGCGACTCTTCGGGTCGCTCGACCCATGGTGATCCTCCCCTTGGGGCAGATGCCGCGCTGCTCGGCGCTCGCCTGCCCGTGTAGCTGTTCGCGGGCAGCAGGCTGCCCGGGCCCATCCTGGTCGAGGGACAGCTGTGCGAGGGACCGATTGGGCGAGAGTGCAGCGAACCTGTTACCAACGTTCATGGCGAGGCCATGAAGGCGCTGATTGTGACCGGAACCGTACCGGTGGCGCAAATAGTGAATTGAAAATGAAAAACCGGAAGCTGAGTGCTACGGATGACTACCGAGGGTGTGGCTCAGCGGGCGGGCGGGGCACCTGCACTGTCGCCGTTGCGCATGACACTCTTGCACAACTCGCCGCCCGACTGGGCAGGTTCATGCAATATCGAGCAGCGCTGTGCCACGGGACAGTCCGAAATTGCAATGGCGGCGCTCACGGCGTCGATCAGCATACCGAGTCGGGGAGATTCCGGAGCGTATGGAATGCGTCACCGAAGGCGGCGGAAACCCCGCTGGTCGGACGCCGTTGGGGGTTTGCCCGGCGCGCCCGGTACCCGCGGTCCGGACCGGCACCGGGGGTCAGAGGGGTGGATTCCGCGGCCTGTCGCGACCTCGTTCGCCGATGGCCTGAATCGCACCGCACGGGCCGGCCCGTGCCCCGCGCGGACCGGCCCGTGGGGCGGACGCGCGCCGGGGCCGGGCCGGACGATCCGGCCCGGCCCCGGGGAGGGCGGCTCAGCCCTCGTTGATCAGTCCCTCGCGCAGCTGGGTCAGCGTCCGGGTGAGCAGCCGGGAGACGTGCATCTGGGAGATCCCGATCTCCTCGCCGATCTGCGACTGGGTGAGGTTGCCGAAGAACCGCAGCATGATGATCCGGCGCTCGCGCGGCGGCAGCTTGGCCAGCAGCGGCTTGAGCGACTCCCGGTACTCGACGCCCTCCAGCGCGAGGTCCTCGTAGCCGAGCCGGTCGGCCAGCGGCCCGTCGCTGTCCTCCTCGCCGGTGCTGGAGTCGAGCGAACTGGCGGTGTACGCGTTGCCGACCGCGAGGCCCTCGACCACGTCCTCCTCGCTGACCCCCAGGCAGGTCGCCAGCTCGGCGACGGTGGGGGAGCGGTCCAGCCGCTGGGAGAGGTCGTCGCCGGCCTTGGTCAGCGCCAGCCGCAGTTCCTGGAGCCGCCGCGGCACCCGGACCGACCAACTGGTGTCCCGGAAGAAGCGCTTGATCTCACCGACCACGGTGGGCATCGCGAAGGTGGGGAACTCCACCCCGCGCTCCGGGTCGAACCGGTCGATCGCCTTGATCAGGCCGATCGTGCCGACCTGGACGATGTCCTCCATCGGCTCGTTGCGGCTGCGGAAGCGCGCCGAGGCGTACCGGACCAGCGGCAGGTTGAGCTCGATCAGGGTGTCGCGGACGTAGGTGTGCTCGGCGCTGCCCGGGTCCAGCGCGGCCAGCCGCAGGAACAGCGAGCGGGAGAGCGTCCGGGTGTCCAGTCCGGCGGCGGTCGGCGTCTCGGATCCGGGGCCGGGACCGGGCGGTCGGAGCGGTTCGACCCGTGGCCGCGGGACCAGATCCTCGGCGACGGCCGTGCCGTTGGCCCGGCCGGCGTGGATCTCCGCAGTGCCCAGCTCTCCGGACATGCACCCACCCCCTTGTGACTGTCGGTTGAACGGGGGCCGTCGCGCGGAGGTTCCCGGCGAGGGCCTTCCCCCTGCATACCGGAACACGGTCCACGGCAAACCCGAACGTCGCAAGATGTCACGCCGGAGTAACTCGCTGCAATCTCACTCTTCCCAGGAGTTGCCGGTCCGAAGCCTGGTCAGGATCCGCGAGAGCAACCGTGACACGTGCATCTGGGACATCCCCAGCTCGGTGCTGATCTGGGACTGCGTCAGGTTGGCGAAGAACCGCAGCATGACGATCCGCCGCTCCCGCTCGGGCAGCTGGACCAGCAGGTGGCGGACCATGTCGCGGTGCTCGACCTCGGCCAGCGCCGAGTCCTCGTAGCCGAGCCGGTCGAGCAGGGCGAGCCCGCCCTCGTGCTCCTGCGCGGCCTCCAGGGACGCCGCGTTGTACGCCCGCCCGGCGTCCAGGCAGGCCCGCACGTCCTCCTCGGGGATCCGCAGGCTGGCGGCGATCTCCGGCACCTTGGGCGCCCGCCCGTGCAGCACCGTCAGCTCCTCCATCGCGCCGCTGACCTGGACCCACAGCTCCTGGAGCCGGCGCGGGACGTGCATGGTGCGGACGTTGTCCCGGAAGTAGCGCTTGATCTCGCCCAGGATGGTCGGCAGCGCGTAGGTGGGGAACTGGACGCCGCGGTCGGGGTCGAAGCGGTCGATCGCGTTGATCAGGCCGATGGTGCCGACCTGGACGACGTCCTCCATAGGCTCGCTGCGGCTGCGGAAGCGGGTGGCCGCGTAGCGGACCAGCGGGATGTTCACCTCGATCAGGGCGGCCCGGACCCGCTCCCGTTCGGGGGTGCCCGGGGGGAGTTCGGCGAGCCGCTCGAACAGCACCCGGGTCAGCGTCCGGACGTCCACGGCGGGGCGGCCGCCGGGGCCGCGCAGCCGGTCCGGGCGGAGCTCGCCGGCCGGGCTGGTGATCGCAGCCAGCACTTCGTCCACGGACACCTCACCCCTCCCAAAGTCGTCAATGGCGGGCCCTGCGGATCGGGTGTCGCGGCTGGCTTCACTACCTCGCCATGTCCGGCAAAACCGGTCATAGCATCACAAGGTGGGCACACGTCGGGCAAGCACCCGGCGGAGGTGTGTTGGTCGGGCGTTCGACCTTCCCAGGGGTCGCCGGCGAGGCGCCGTACGGATCCTTCCGGGACGTGGCACGGCGCCCCGCCCGGAGGTCGGGCGGGGCGCCGCGGTCCGTCCGGGGGAAGGGCCCGGGGCGGGCTTCGGACGGGCTGGGTCGGACGGGCTGCGTCGGACGGGTGCTCAGACCTCGACGTCGGCGATCACCCAGGTGGCGAACTCGCGCCAGAGGCCGGCCGCGGCCTGGTGGTCCGGGTGGGTCAGGTAGGCCTGGAGGGCATCGCGGTCCTCGACCAGGCTGTTGATCGCATAGTCATAGGCGATGTCCCGCTCGGTGGTGTTCCAGCCGCACTCCCACTCGCGCAGCTCGGGGATCACCGCGCCGAGCGCGTCGAAGGCCTTGGCGCCGGCGAGCACGCGCTCTTCGTCCTTGCTGACGCCTTCGTTGAGCTTGAACAGGACCAGGTGCCGGATCACGATTGCCGCTCCTCGCGGACGGGGACAGAGGGTCCCGCTCACCGTAGCCGGTGCGCGGCGGCCGTTCGGGGGCCGCCCGCTACTTGATCAGACCGGTCATGAAGGCACCGACCGCCTTGGCCGCGTTCGAGATCCCCTCGAACCCGAGCTGGACCAGCTCGGCGGAGCGGGAGGGCGAGGTGATGATCGAGTAGAGCACGAAGACGAGCAGGAGGACGATGCCGATCTTCTTCGCCTGCGCCATCGGGTGACCTTCCTCCCAGCCGTGGGCCGCCGTCGTCCGGTCCCCGAGCGGTTGCCAGGGGCAGCTTATCCACCCGGACGGGCTATCAAGTGTGCGACGCGTTCGGCCGGCGGGACGAAGGTCCCCGCGAGTGGGGCCTTTCTCCGGGTGCCCGGTCGCGGGCCTGGCGGCAGGATGGAGGTGTACCGCGGATCTGGCAGGAATCCCCGGTACGTGGATCCGGAGCTCCCCGCTGTGGGACCGGCCGCCGCGGCTTCCCCCCGACGCGGCGCCGGTTGTGGGACTCCGTCGGGGGAGCGGTCAGTCCCCCCGAACCGCTCCCCCTCCAGGCTCCGTACGGACCGGGCACCGGTGGTCATCGGCCCGGGGTGCGGAGCCGTTCCCGTGCCCGCCCGGCACCGGGAAGCCGCGGGAGAAACGCCGAGGGCCCGTCCGATCCGGACGGGCCCTCGGGCTTTCGAGCGGTAGCGGTGGGATTCGAACCCACGGTGGAGTTGCCCCCACACACGCTTTCGAGGCGTGCTCCTTTGGCCGCTCGGACACGCTACCGAGAGGAACTCTACCGGAGGGGTGGCACAGTCACGAAATCCGTATGGCCGGGGCCGGCGGCGGCCCCTCAGCGGTGGGCGTCGAAGAAGGCCCGCAGCTGCTCGCCGCACTCCTCGGCGAGGACGCCCCAGATCACCTCGGGGCGGTGGTTGAGCCGGCGGTCGCGCATCACGTCGAAGAGCGAGCCGGCCGCGCCGGCCTTCTCGTCGAGGGCGCCGTAGACCACCCGGTCGATCCGGGACAGCACGATGGCGCCGGCGCACATGGTGCACGGCTCCAGTGTGACGACCAGTGTGCAGCCGCTGAGCCGCCACTCGCCCTCCCGTCGCCCGCCACCGTCGTCCGGTGCGCTGCGCGCGGCTCGCCTCAGATTCTCCGCCGCCTGCCGGATCGCGACCACCTCGGCGTGCCCGGTCGGGTCGCCGACCGCCTCGCGCTCGTTGTGGCCGCGTCCGATCACCTCGCCGTCCCGGTTCAGCACGAGCGCCCCGACCGGTACGTCTCCGGCGGCCGGCGCCAGCGCGGCCTCGGCCATGGCGAGGCGCATCGGCGCCGCCCAGCGGTCGCGGACCGGGTCGGGGCGGACGGGTGCGGGCAGCGGGGGGACGTGCGGGACGGTCAGGGGGGTGGATGCGGACTGCATGGCATCCAGTGTCGGGCATCCGGTGGCGGACACCGGCAGGACCGGCCGACCCCCGCTACCGGACGGCCTCCAGTACCTCGCCACAGCCCAGGGCCTCGGCGATCTCCTCCAGGGCGTCGCCCGGCACCGCGCCCTCGCCGCTGAGCCCGAGCAGCTCCTCGGAGGCGAGGCCGAACTCGGTGAGCAGGTGGGCGTCGCCGAGCGGGCCGACCGGGACGCCGCCCCGGGCCTCGGCGTCCTCGTCGTCCTGCTCCTCGGCCTCCTCGGCCTCGTCCAGCAGGTGGTCCAGGTCGCCGAACTCGCTCTCGCCGGCCTGGTCCACCAGTTCGTCGGTGAGGACCGAGCCGTAGGAACTGCGGGCGGCCGCGGCGCCGTCCGACACGAAGATCCGCGGGTCCTCCTCGCCGTCCACGCGGACGATGGCGAACCAGGCGTCCTCCTGTTCGATGAAGATCAGGACGCTGTCGTCGTCCTGGGCGCTGTCGCGCGCCAGGTCGGCCAGATCGGCCAGGGTTTCGACGTCGTCGAGCTCCGTCTCGCTCACATCCCACCCGTCCTCGGTGCGAGCAAGCACTGCAGCGAAGTACGCCACCAGGGACACTCCCAAGATCGTCCGGTCTCGGCTGTCGGCGCGCACGGGCAATACGAAAATCTGGCCGCCCCCGCGCCAGAGGCGGTCCGCTTGTTCGGACCGTCCCATCGGAATCGTGACAGAAAGCCCGCCCTCGCGGGGGGTGTTCGGCAGCGCGTCTTTGCAGGTCGTGTCGGAAGGACCGGGTGGCGGACAACGAAGCCGGGCCGGGGCGGTCCGAAGCCGGTCGAAATTTGCTCCGAACGCCTGTCGGGGCGGTGCGGGAGGGGTACCGGGCCGTGTCAGATCCGGAAGGTTCGCATCCGCATCGCCTCGCGCATCCGCCGCTCCTTGGTCCGTCGGGGCTGGACCCGCTCCCGCAGTTCGCGGGCTTCGGCGAGCTCGCGCAGGAAGACGGCCCGCCGTTTGCGGCGGTCCGCCTCGGTTTCCGGGGGGTCGTGCGGAGGGCCCGGGCTGCCGCCCGACCCGTCCACGGGCTCGTCCATCGAGCCGTCCCCGGCGTTCGGGTTGCTCGTCATAAGAGGTGACATTCCCAGAACGGTCCGGTTGATACCACAGGAGACACTTCCGTCCGGGATTCCCGCCGGGTCACGGCGTGTCACCGGAGCGTCACCCGGTCGGCGGCCCGGGCGGGGCACGGTGAGTCGTACGCCCGTCCAGGACCGGGCTAACCTCGGTACATGCGTCTCCACGTCGTCGACCACCCCCTGGTCGCCCACAAGCTCTCCACCCTGCGCGATGAGCGCACCGACTCGCCGACCTTCCGTCGCCTGACCGACGAGCTGGTGACCCTCCTCGCCTACGAGGCCACCCGCGACGTCCGCACCGACGAGGTGGAGATCACCACCCCCGTGGCGGTCACTCTGGGTACCCGGCTCAGCTACCCGCGTCCGCTGGTGGTCCCGATCCTGCGGGCCGGCCTCGGCATGCTGGACGGGATGACCCGCCTGCTGCCGACCGCCGAGGTCGGCTTCCTCGGCATGGTCCGCAACGAGGAGACCCTGGAGGCCTCCACCTACGCCACCCGGATGCCGGACGACCTCTCCGGCCGCCAGGTCTACGTGCTCGACCCGATGCTGGCCACCGGCGGTACCCTGGTCGCCGCGATCCGGATGCTGATCGAGCGCGGCGCCACCGACGTCACCGCCGTGGTGCTGCTGGCGTCCCCCGAGGGCGTCGAGGTGATGCGCCGGGAGCTGGCGGACCTGCCGGTCACCGTGGTCACCGCCGCCGTGGACGAGCGGCTCAACGAGAACGGCTACATCGTCCCCGGCCTCGGCGACGCGGGCGACCGGCTGTACGGCACCGCGGGCTGAGCCCTTCCCGAACGCGAACGTCCGAGAGCCCCCGGCACTGCGTCTGCCGGGGGCTCTCCGCTGCTCGTGGCGCCTGTCCGGGCCCTGTCCGGCCGGACGGCCTAGCAGCTGCCGGTGGCGGTCGGGGCGGGGGAGGGCTTGGTGGCCAGGGCGAGCGCGGCGGCCGCCTGGGTCTCGTCCAGCAGGGCGTTGTAGCTGTCGCCGATCACGAAGTCCACGCTGGTGTCGGTGCGGGCGTCGGCGGTGACGGTGGCCCCGGCGATCTGCGAGCCGACCAGGGTGCCCGCGCCGGCGCCGGTCGGGCCGGCGATCACCTGGGCGGTGCCGGGCACCTTCTTGTCCAGCTCGGCCGGGGCGTTGCCGACCTTGCCGATGACGAAGCCGCGCTTCTTCAGCTCCTCGGCGGTCCGGCCGGCCAGGCCGCCCTTGGTGGTGGCGTTGTAGACGTTCACGGTGACCGCGGTGGGCTGCGGGATCGCGTGCGGGTCGCCCTGCGCGGCGGCGGGTGCGCCCGGGGTCTCGCCCGGCGTGGGGGCGGCCAGCGGCTTGCCGGAGGGCGTCGCGCAGGCCTGCGCCGAGGCGTTCTTGTCCTTGCCGGTGAAGATGTCGTACAGCTGCACGCCGCCGAGCCCGACCAGGGCCAGGGCGAGCAGTCCGGCCAGCGCGGCGATCACCTTGCGGCTCTTCTTCGGGGGCCGGCCCAACCGCGGATAGGTGTTGCCGGTGACGCGGTACTGCTTCCCCTTGAGGCCTCGGGGAGTCAACATGCTCACGGTTTGTCTCCCCCTCGTACCGGGGCGGGGTCGGGATGACGGATCGGCCGGGTGGGGGACTTCCCCCGGTGCGGGCGGAATCCCCTGGTCGCGGCCGTAGTCAGCAGCGTAGTGCCGTACGGCTTCGAAGGTACTAAACGATCATCATCTGGCGTACCCCGGTACCCGAAAGGGGGTACCGGGGTACGGGCGGACCGCCCTCCGCCGGGTGGCGAGGGGGCGGTCCGGAAGTCCTGTGGCGGGTCCGACGGGCCCGGGTGGGAGTCCGTCACTCCATTTCGAGGACGCGGGCGTGCAGCACCTGGCGCTGCTGCAGCGCGGCCCGTACGGCCCGGTGCAGCCCGTCCTCCAGGTAGAGGTCGCCGTGCCACTTCACCACGTGGGCGAAGAGGTCCCCGTAGAACGTCGAGTCCTCGGCCAGCAGGGTTTCGAGGTCGAGTTGGCCCTTGGTGGTCACCAGCTGGTCGAGTCGCACCGGACGCGGGGCGACGTCAGCCCACTGGCGGGTGCTCGTCCGGCCGTGATCCGGGTACGGCCGCCCATTGCCGATGCGCTTGAAGATCACACGGAAAGCCTACCGTTCGGACGGCGGATGGCGCAGCAGCCGAGGCCCCGCCACGCGCGCCGGTGTGAACTGCGGGTGGACGAATACGGCTGTTTGATGGGAAATGTCGCGAACATCGCCCCGGTGCCGATCGGGTTCCGGTGTCGATGCCGAAGCGTTCCGAAGCGTTCCGATCCGCTCAGGAGTGTGCACCGATGTCCTCCGACCTCACCCCGCCGGCCGTCCGGGAGATCGCCGACGGGTACGCCTTCGCCGGTCCCGCCCTCGAACTCGGCGCGGTGCTGCTGGACGGCACCGCGTACCCGGACGCCCCGGTGCGCATCCCGCTGGGCGTGCTCAACCGGCACGGGCTGGTCGCCGGGGCCACCGGCACCGGCAAGACCAAGACCCTCCAACTCATCGCCGAGCAACTCTCCGAGCAGGGCGTGCCGGTGTTCCTGGCCGACATCAAGGGGGACGTCTCCGGCGTCGCCGCGCCCGGGGTCCCGAGCGACCGGACCACCGCCCGGGCCGCCGAGGTGGGGCAGCAGTGGGAGCCGCGGGGCTGCCCGGCCGAGTTCTACGCGCTCGGCGGGCAGGGCGCCGGCATCCCGGTCCGGGCCACCGTCACCAGCTTCGGGCCGCTGCTGCTGGCCAAGGTGCTCGACCTGAACGAGACCCAGGAGTCCTCGCTCAGCCTGGTGTTCCACTACGCCGACCGCCAGGGCCTGGAGCTGTACGACCTCAAGGACCTCACCGCGGTGATCGCCTTCCTCACCTCGCCCGAGGGCAAGGAGGAGTTGAGGACCATCGGCGGGCTCTCGGCGGCCACCGCCGGGGTCATCCTGCGCGCGCTCACCGTGCTGGGGAACGAGGGCGCCGGGGCCTTCTTCGGCGAGCCCGAGTTCGACACCGCCGAGCTGCTGCGGACCGCGGCGGACGGCCGGGGCGTGGTCTCGGTGCTGGAACTGCCCGCCGTGCAGGACCGGCCGCGGCTGTTCTCCACCTTCCTGATGTGGCTGCTCGCCGACCTCTACCAGGAGCTGCCCGAGGTGGGCGACCTCGACAAGCCCAAACTGGTCTTCTTCTTCGACGAGGCGCACCTGCTGTTCAGGGGCGCCTCCAAGGCCTTCCTGGAGGCGATCACCCAGACGGTGCGGCTGATCCGGTCCAAGGGCGTCGGCATCTTCTTCGTGACCCAGACGCCGCGGGACGTACCGTCCGACGTGCTGGCGCAGTTGGGCAACCGGGTGCAGCACGCGCTGCGCGCCTTCACCCCGGACGACGCCAAGGCGCTCAAGGCCACCGTCTCGACCTTCCCGCGCTCCTCGTACGACCTCGGTGCGGTCCTGACCTCGCTGGGCACCGGCGAGGCGGTGGTCACCGTGCTGTCCGAGAAGGGCGCGCCGACGCCGGTCGCGGCGACCAGGCTGCGGGCGCCGCGGTCGCTGATGGGGCCGATCGAGGCGGCGGACCTGCGGGCGGTGGTGGACGCCTCGCCGCTGACGGCGCGCTACCGGGACGCGATCGACCGGGAGTCGGCGTACGAGAAGCTGGCGGCGCGCGCTCCCCGACCGGAGGCGGCGGCGACCGGGCCGGTGCCGACCGGGCCGGCGCCGGAAGCGCCGGGACGACAGGAGACGCCCGCGCCGCGGCGGCAGGCGCCGAGGGAGAAGGAGGCGGCGGGCGGGCTGCTCGGCTCGCTGCTGAGCAACCCGACCGTGAAGTCCTTCGCGCGCTCGGCCGGCCGCCAGCTCGGCCAGGAGATCTCGCGCAGCCTGTTCGGGACGTCCAAGCGGCGGCGCTGACCGGCCGGCGGCGCCCGTCGGTCAGCCGGCGAGCGCGGCGCCGATCCGGTCCAGGGAGGACAGCCGCATCAGCCCGTAGTTGTAGAACTCGACCTCCGGGACGCCGAGTTCGCGCAGCGTGGCGAGCTTGGCGGCGAGGTTCTCCGGGCCGTCGCAGTCGGAGGACATCGGGCGCAGGATCACCGCCATGGACTGCGGGCGGACGCCGTGCAGGGCGAAGGCGGCGATCTTCTCCCGGACCTCCGCCGGGGTCTTCGCGTAGCCGAGGGTCTCGATCTGGTCGGTGACCCGCGCGAGGGCGGGCAGGTCGATGCCGGAGAGCCAGCCCTTGCCCGGGCCGCCGCCGTCCATGAAGCTCAGCCGCATGCCGTGCCGGTGGGCCTGCTCGGTGAGTTCGGCGGCGAGCGAGGTGACGGTGGCGGCGGAGGCGTCCACGTAGGCGGCGAAGGCGCCGTCGGCGAGGGCGCTCAGGTCGGCGGGCTCGGCGGCCGCCGACTCGTCGGCCAGCCGGCGGCGCAGCTCGGTGCGCACCGCCTCGGCCACCTGCTCGGCCGGGACGCCGGCGGCGGTGGCGGCGGCGCGGCAGTGCGGG
Source organism: Kitasatospora sp. NPDC056651 (assembly GCF_042792155.1). Taxonomy (NCBI): domain Bacteria; kingdom Bacillati; phylum Actinomycetota; class Actinomycetes; order Kitasatosporales; family Streptomycetaceae; genus Kitasatospora; species Kitasatospora sp. NPDC056651. The sequence goes on from NZ_JBHTWX010000055.1 coordinate 29,212, forward strand.
CAGAAGCAGACGCCGAGCAGGGCCTCGGCGGTCGGGCCCAGTTCCTCGAAGTAGCGCTCGTGGTGGTAGCCGTGGCGCAGGCCGTGGAAGTGCAGGGACTCGGCGCGGATCGCGTCCACGCCGTACCGGGCGAGTTCGGCGACCAGGGTCAGCGCGTACTCCCGGACCTCCGGGTTCGCCGGGCAGAGCTCGGTGAGGTGGCGGTCGCCGAAGGCGTTGGCCGGGGCGCAGTCGGGGTGGGCGAAGCCGAGCCGGTCGTTGTGGCAGAAGACCGTCCAGGCGTGCAGCTTCAGTCCGCGGCGGCGGGTCTCCTCGGCGGCCTCGGCGAAGGGGTCCCGCTCCCCCAGCGCGGTGGACGGGACGGGGGCGAGCCGGCGGCCCCGCCAGGCGGCCGGGTCGGGGCGGAAGTACGCCGCGCCCGGCTCCAGGTAGCGGACCACCCGGCGGGGGTTGTGCGGGAAGACGTCGCGGGCCTCGTGGTAGACGGAGGCCAGGGTGACCCCGCCCACTCCGGCGCGGTCGGTGAGGTTGCCGAAGAAGGTGTCGGCGCCCTCGTCGAGCAGGTCGGTGGCGAAGGCGAGGACGGACGACTCCACGGTGCGGCTCCGGAGCTGGGGGAGGGTGAGCTGTCCACGCTAGCCGCAGGGGTGGAATTGGTCTATACCTGACGCGCCCGGGCCCGGGTGCGTCAGGCGAGACCCGAAAAGAGGGCCTAGATGCCCAGGTCGTCCAGCTGCTTGAGCAGGGCGGCGCCCGGGCTGACCGGGGTGGCGGCCGTCCGTGCGGCGGGCTTCGGGGCCCGCTGCCCGGCCGGGCGGTCGCGGAGCAGGAAGGCGGCGGCTATCCCGCCGACCAGCCCGCCGAGGTGCCCCAGCCAGCTGACGCCCGGGGTGACCGGCAGCACGCCGATCAGGATGGTCGAGTAGACCGCCGCGACCGCGACGCCGACCACCGCGTCCAGCACGTTGCGGTCCAGGACGCCGCGCAGCACCACGTAGCCGAGGTAGCCGAAGACCATGCCGCTGGCGCCGGCCGTCACGGTGTTCGGGCTCTCCAGCAGCCAGACCGTGAGCCCGCCGGACACCATGATCACCAGGCTGGCCAGCAGGAACTTCCGCATGCCCCGGTAGGCGGACAGGAAGCCGAGCACGAACAGCGGCCAGGAGTTGGCCTCGATGTGCTCCCAACTGAAGTGCAGGAACGGCATGGTGAACATCTCGGGCAGGTCGCCGATCCGCTCCGAGCGCAGCCCGAGCTCCCGCGACAGCCCGTAGTCGTCCAGCCAGTTGAGCACCTGGACGGACCAGATGACGGCCTGGACGCCGAGCATGGTGAACAGCGCGTCGCGGGAGTCGGAGAACAGACGGGTCATTCTGGAGGCCATGTTGCCGACTCTAGGGGCGTCGGGATCGCACGTGCACCCCATTACAGTGACGGTGTCGTTCCGACTGTGAGAGGTGACCGTTCCATGACTGTGCGTCCGCCGTTGCCCTACGAGTTCCTGCCGCAGGTGCCGTCCTTCCAGCTGAGCAGCGAGGACTTCACCGAAGGCGGCACACTGGGCCGGGAGTTCATCCACGCCGGTGGCAACCTCTCGCCGCAGCTGGCCTGGTCGGGCCTGCCGGAGGGCACCCGGAGCATCGCGGTCACCTGCTACGACCCGGACGCGCCGACCGGCTCCGGCTGGTGGCACTGGCTCGCCCTCGACCTGCCCGCCGACACCGTGGAACTGCCGCGCGGCGCCGGCTCCTCGGACGGGAGCCTGCCGGGCGGGGCCTCCTTCCACGCCCGCAACGACTTCCCGGGCAACCGTTACGACGGCGCCGCCCCGCCGCCCGGCGCCCCGCACCGCTACGTCTTCGCGGTGCACGCGCTGGACGTGGAGGAGCTGGACGTCGCCGCCGATGTCCCGCCGGCCCAGGTGGGCTTCAACCTCACCTTCCACACCATCGGTCGCGCCCTGCTGACCGCCGAGTACGGGGTCTGATCCATGGCGGTGTCCGATCGTCCGGTCGAGGTCTGGCGGCTGCCCGAGGAGGAGTGGCGGACCGGCCTCCGGGCCGTGACCTGGACGGTCGGGCCGGACGGCGAACTGGCCGTCCTGCTGGTGCCGGAGCAGTACGTGGGACCGGTCGGGTCGTGGCCGCCGGTCCGGACGCCGTACGACGCCGAGGTGGTGGTGCTGGACCGGAGCGGGGAGCGCCGGGTGCCGCTGTCCGGGCTCGACTGCGTGCCGGACCACCTGGCGCTGCTGCCGGGCGGCCGGCTGCTGCTGGTGGCGGTCCGGGCCGAGCAGGACGGCGACAAGTGGCTGCCCAACGGCTTCGTGTACGGCCCCGACGGGACGCCCGGCGGGGAGCTGCTGCTCGGCGACGACACCCCCGTGCTGGTGACCGACCGCGGCGGGCGGATCTGGATGGCCTACGGCGACGAGGGCGTCTACGGCGACCACCCGATGTCCCACCCGGGGCTGACGGCCGCCGACACCCACGGCCGGGTGGTCTGGAGCCCCGACCACGGCAAGGACCTCCCCGGCTACCCGCTGGAGGGCCTGGCCGGCGCGACCGAGGGCCGGTACGCCTGGCTGGCCTGGTACCCGAGCTCCTCGGGCAGCTACCTCACCCGGGTCGACGCGGCCGACGGGACCTCGACCACGGTGCCCTGCCCGGTCCGGCAGCCGGTCGGCGTCGCGGTCCGCGCCCGCGAGGGCGTCTTCCTGACCCGCGGCGGCGAGCTGACCTGGCACCTGCTGGTCGGCAGGACGTGGAAGCGGACCGGGAAGCGCAAGCTGGACGTGCTCGGCGACCTCGACCGGCACCGCGCGTACGGCCGGGACGGCGTGCTCTGGTTCCGCTCCGGCAACGGCTGGTTCCGGGTGGCGGCCTAGCCGGGCCCTGCCCGGTCGACAGGACGCGGCCCTCAGCCCTCTCCCGCCGCGTGCCGGGCACGGGCGGCCAGCCGGCGCAGGTGCTCGCGCAGCGCCGGCGGCTCGTGCACCTCGAACTCGCAGTCCAGCGACAGCAGCCGCATCGCCGTCCACTCCAGCGAGTCGGAGCGGGAGCGGAGCACGCAGCTGTGCTCGTCGAGCGGCTCGACCTCGGCGTCGCCCGGCCGCAGGCCCCGGCGGACCCGCTCGGCCGGGGCGTGCACGGTGGCGACCACGGCGCCGCTGGGTGACGGGCGGCGCAGCTTGCCCGCCACGTACGCGGCGGCGTCCTCGGCGGGCAGCTGGCGCGGGGTGAAGCGGACACCGGTGGCTTCCGGGCCGGCCAGCCGGTCGACCCGGAAGAGCCGCCAGTCCGCGCGGTCGAGGTCGTAGCCGACCAGGTACCAGCGGCGGCCGACCGAGACCAGCCGCTCGGGCTCGACCTGCCGCCTGGTCTCGGCGCCGTCGTACGCCCGGTAGCCGAAGCGCAGCCGCTCCCGGGCGGTGACGGCGCGGGCGAGCACGGTGAGGTCCTCCGGGTCGACGGTCGGGCCGTCCCCGGTGAGCAGCGGCACGGTCGCCGAGTTGAGCGTCCCGACCCGGTGCCGCAGCCGGCCCGGCAGCACCTGGAGCAGCTTGCCGAGCGCCCGGACCGAGGCCTCCTCGATGCCGACCACGGCGTGCCCGGCCGCCGCGCGGAGCCCGACCGCGATGGCCACCGCCTCCTCGTCGTCCAGCAGCAGCGGGGGCATCGCGGTGCCCGCGACCAGCCGGTAGCCGCCGACCGCGCCCATGCTGGCCCGCACCGGGTAGCCGAGTTCGCGCAGCCGGTCGATGTCGCGCCGGATGGTGCGCGGGCTGACGCCGAGCCGCTCGGCGAGCTCGCTGCCGGGCCACTCGCGCGGGGTCTGGAGCAGGGACAGCAGGCTCAGCAGCCGGGCCGGGGTGTCGGTCATGGCCTCCAGCATGCCGGAACAATTGGGACAGGACCTGACCTACATGGGCCGTACTGTCATGGGTGTCGAGGCGAGCGTCTTGGGCGTGAAGAAGGAAGAGGAGTACGGAATGGGCACCGCGGCAGCGGACCGGAGGAGGTGGATCGCGCTGACGATCGTGATGGTCGCCTCCTTCATGGACCTGGTGGACGTCACCATCGTCAACATCGCGATCCCGAGCATCCAGCAGGACCTCGGCGCCACCTTCAGCGCCATCCAGTGGGTGACCGGCGGCTACGCGCTGGCCTTCGCGATCGGCCTGATCACCGGTGGTCGGCTGGGCGACATCCACGGCCGCAAGCGGGTGTTCCTGATCGGGATCGGCGGCTTCACCCTGGCCTCGGCGCTGTGCGGGCTGGCCTCCGGGCCGGAGATGCTGGTCGCGACCCGGCTGCTCCAGGGCGGGACGGCGGCGCTGATGGTGCCGCAGGTGCTGTCGATCATCCACGCGAGCTTCCCGGCGGAGGAGCGCGGCAAGGTGTTCGGCCTGTTCGGCGCGGTGGTCGGGCTGGGCGCGGTCTCCGGTCCGCTGATCGGCGCGCTGCTCACCGAGTGGGACCTGTTCGGCCTGGCCTGGCGCCCGATCTTCCTGATCAACCTGCCGGTCGGCATCGCCGGGCTGCTGCTCGGCCGCCGCTTCATCGACGAGTCGAAGGCCGACCAGGCGCTGAAGCTGGACCTGGTGGGCGTGGCGCTGGCCAGCCTCGGCCTGCTGATGCTGATCTACCCGCTGACGCACGGCCGGGAGGCCGGCTGGCCGCTCTGGGGCTACCTGTCGATGGCCGGGAGCCTGCCGGTGTTCGCGCTGTTCGTGCTCTACGAGCGGGTCAAGACGCGGCGGGACGGCTCGCCGCTGGTGGAGCTGGCGCTGTTCCGGGTGAAGTCCTTCGCGGCCGGGATCTGCGTGCAGCTGGCCTTCGGCGTGGCGCTCGGCATCTACTTCCTGGTCTGGACCCTCTACATGCAGGTGGGGCTGGGCTGGAGCCCGCTCAAGGCCGGCGCGACCGGCATCCCGTTCTCGATCGCGGTCTCCACGGCGGCCGGGCTCTCGGTGCAGAAGCTGGTGCCGCGGTTCGGGCGCAAGGTGCTCCAGACCGGCGCGCTGGTGATGGCGGCGGGCGTGCTCGTCTACATCTGGGAGGCGGACCGGTACGGGTCGGCGATCACGGCCTGGCAGATGGTGCTGCCGCTGGTGGTGATGGGCCTCGGGATGGGGCTGATCGTCGCGCCGATCACCGACGCGGTGCTGGCGGAGGTGCCGCGCGAGCACGCCGGTTCGGCCTCCGGGCTGATCAACACCGTGCAGCAGGTGGGCAACGCGCTCGGGCTCGGCCTGGTCTCGGTGGCCTTCTTCGGGGCGATGGACGACGTGGTCGCGCCGGAGGCGGTCGGGACGGCGTTCGGCGGGGCCTTCGTCCACGCGATGTGGTGGGTCGCCGGGGTGCTGCTCGTCGTCTTCCTGCTGATGTTCGCGCTGCCGCGGCGGCGCAAGGCGGCCGGGCCGGTCGCCGGGTCCGGTGCGAGCGCGCAGGAGCAGGAGCCCGTCCTGATCTGACGGAGCGCCCCCGTTCGCGGGCCCCGGTCGCGCGGCGCGGCCGGGGCCCGCGTCGCGCACTGGGAGGGCCCGGTCCCCGTACGGTCGGCCGGCTGGGTCGGCCGGCGGTCAGCGCACACCGGTCGGGGCGGGGGCGGCGGTGGTGCGGGTGGTGGTGCGCGGCTTGGCGGCGGCCTTGGCCTCCTTCGCGGCGCGCTTCACCTCCTGCTTGAACTCCCGTACCAGGGTGAGGGAGTCAGGACCGGTGATGTCGGCGACCGAGCGGTGTGCGCCCTCCTCGCCGTACGCCCCGGCCGCCTCGCGCCAGCCCTCGGGCCGGACCCCGTACTGCTTGCCGAGCAGGGCCAGGAAGATCTGCGACTTCTGCTTGCCGAAGCCGGGCAGGGCGTTGAGCCGGCTGAGCAGTTCCTTGCCGGTGCGGACGTTCTTCCACAGCGCGGCGGCGTCGCCGTCGTACTGGGCGACGAGGAACTGGCAGAGCTGCTGCACCCGTTTGGCCATCGCGGCCGGGTAGCGGTGGACGGCGGGTTTCGCGGAGAGGAGCGCGACGAACTCCTCCGGGTTGTAGGTGGCGATCTCGTGGGCGTCCAGGTCGTCGTGGCCGAGGCGCTGGGCGATGGTCAGCGGGCCGGTGAACGCCCACTCCATCGGGACCTGTTGGTCCAGCAGCATGCCGACGAGCGCGGCGAGCGCACTCCGTCCGAGCAGTTCGTCGGCCTCGGGCTGCTGTGCGAGCCGAACGGTGACGTTCATGGGCTTGCCCTCCTCGGAGTTGACGTCGGGTCGGCGCCCAGTCTGGTGGAAGCGGCGTTGGCGCACGCGGTCAACACGCCCGTAGCGTGGGAAGTCTTGTCCGTTCAAGGCCCTTGCCAGTGCTGCATTGTTCGTTGGCGGAGCGGTTCCCGCGCGTGTCGGCGGGGCGGCGCGGACAATTTTTTGCCCGCGTCCGGGGTGCCGTCGGGGCGGTCGGTGGGGCGGTCGGTGGGGCGGTCGGTGGGGCGGGTTCTCCGGGGGCGGGCGTGGGGGTGCGGGACGGGCGGGATTGCGCTCGGCCGGGTGGGTGGTTCTGCGTGGGGTCTGCGAGTCATTTCATATGACTGTTTCTGTTGTGGCGGTGTGGCGACCTGACGGCAGGTCATCCTTTGTCCACATCGACGCGTCCAGAGAGGCCTGCCCGCCGTGACCCAGCCGTTCGAACTGCCGTCCTTCTACGTGCCGCACCCGGCACGCCTCAACCCCCATCTGGACGAGGCACGGGCCCATTCCACCGGCTGGGCCCGGGAGATGGGCATGCTGGAGGGTTCCGGGATCTGGGACCAGGCCGACCTGGAGGCCCACGACTACGGTCTGCTCTGCGCCTACACCCACCCCGACGCCTCCGCCGAGGTGCTGTCACTGGTCACCGACTGGTACGTGTGGGTCTTCTTCTTCGACGACCACTTCCTCGACATGTACAAGCGCACCAACGACCGCGAGGCGGGCAAGATCCACCTCGACCGGCTGCCACTGTTCATGCCGGCCGACCCGGCCGCCGAGATGCCGGAGCCGGGGAACCCGGTCGAGGCGGGCCTGGCCGACCTGTGGCGGCGCACCGTGCCGTCGATGGGCGAGGACTGGCGGATCCGGTTCGCCGGGAGCACCCGGAACCTGCTCGACGAGTCGCTGTGGGAGCTCGCCAACATCGGCGAGGGCCGGGTGGCCAACCCGGTCGAGTACATCGAGATGCGCCGCAAGGTCGGCGGCGCGCCCTGGTCCGCGCAGCTGGTGGAGTACGCGGCCGGGGCCGAGGTGCCGAAGGAGGTGTCGGGTTCACGGGCGCTGCGGGTGCTGATGGATGCCTTCTCCGACGGGGTGCACCTGCGCAACGACATCTTCTCGTACCAGCGGGAGGTGGAGGACGAGGGCGAGCTGAGCAACGGCATCCTGGTGCTGGAGCGGTTCCTGGAGTGCTCCACCCAGGAGGCCGCCGAGGCGGTCAACGACCTGCTCACCTCGCGGATCCAGCAGTTCGAGAACACCGTGTTCACCGAGCTGCCGGTGCTGTTCGCGGAGACCGGGCTCGATCCGGCGGGCCGAGCCCGGGTGTCGGCGTACGTCAAGGGCCTCCAGGACTGGCAGGCCGGCGGGCACGAGTGGCACCTGCGCTCCAGTCGCTACATGAACGGCGGTGGGACGGCGGCGGGTTCGGGCGGCCCGGGTGATGCGGTGGCGCCCGGCTCCGGGGGTCTGCCGAGCGGGCTGCCGGGGCTCACGGACGGGCCGGGCGGCGGCAACTGGTGGGACCAGTACGCGATCGGAGGGATCGGCACCTCGGCGCTGGACATCCTGCGCCGGGGCGCCGTGGGCGGCGCGCAACCGCCGGTGGCGGCGGCCGAGAGCGCGAAGGGCCCGGCCGAGCGGCGGGCGCGGTCGCACGCCCACGTGCCGTACCAGGCCGTCGGGCCCTCCCGGGTACCCGAGTTGACGCTGCCGTTCGAGCGCAGGGTGAGCCCGCACCTGGACGGCGCCCGGGAACGGGTGGTCGAGTGGGCCGGGCGGATGGGGCTGCTGGCGGCCGAGCCCGGCGTCCCCGCCTCGGGCATCTGGGACGCCGAGTCGATGCGCGACTACGACCTCCCGCTCTGCGCGGCCGGCATCCACCCGGACGCCACGGCCGACCAACTCGACATCGCCTCGGCCTGGTTGGCCTGGGGAACCTGGGCCGACGACTACTACCCCCAGGCCTTCGGGCGCACCCGCGACCTGGCCGGCGCCAAGGCGGCCAACGGTCGGCTGTCGCTGCTCATGCCGGTGGACGGCGCCCCCGGGGCGGAGCCCGTCAACGCGCTGGAACGCGGCCTGGCCGACATCTGGGAGCGCACCGCCGGTCCGATGACCGTCGAGGCCAGGGGCCGGTTCCGGGCGGCGGTCGAGACCATGCTGGACAGCTGGATCTGGGAGTTGAGCAACCAGATCCAGAACCGGATCCCGGACCCGGTGGACTACCTGGAGATGCGCCGTTCCACCTTCGGCTCCGAGCTGACCACGAGCCTCGCCCGCCTCGGCCACGGTCAGACCGTCCCGCCGGAGGTGTACGACCACGGTTCGATGCGCGCGCTGGAGAACTCCGCGATGGACTACGCGTGCATGATGAACGACCTCTTCTCGTACCAGAAGGAGGTCGAGTACGAGGGCGAGCTGCACAACACCGTCCTGGTGGTGCAGAACTTCTTCGACTGCGGCTACGACGCGGCCGTCCGGATCGTCGACGACCTGATGCACTCGCGGCTGGACCAGTTCCAGCACGTCGCGCGGAAGGAACTCCCGGTCATGTACGAGGACTTCGGGCTGGAGCAGGCGGCCAGGGAGCTGCTCGACGGGTACGTGGTGGAGCTGGAGAACTGGCTCGCCGGCATCCTCGGTTGGCACGAGGGCTGTCTCCGGTACGGCCCGGCGGACCTGGAGCGGCACTTCGGTGCCGGACGGGACCTGGCGGAGGCCTCACAGGCCCGGCGGGCGGCCACGGCGGCGGAGGCGCAGACGCCGGCCGGTGCGGTGCCGGCTGGTGCGGTGCCGACCGGTTCGGTGCCGGCCGGTGCGGTGCCGCTCGGCCCGACAGGCCTGGGGACGGCCTCGCTGCGGCTGTCGGCGGGCGGCTGAGGGACGGCTGAGGCCGGAGGGCGGCCGACGGCGAAAGGGCGCACCCGCGCGGCCATCCCGCGCGGGTGCGCCGCCTCGTGGCTAGGCTGGCGAACCGGGGGCCGGCGTGCGCCCTCCGGCGCACGCGCTTCGCCACACACGAGGGCAGAGAGATGGCTGCGCTACCTGAGGGCACACCCTGTTGGGCCGACGCGATGTTCACCGACCTGGAGGGCGCGAAGGCCTTCTACGGTGACGTGCTGGGCTGGACCTTCGGCGAGAGCTCGTCGGAGTACGGCAACTACACCCAGGCGTACTCGGACGGCAGGGCGGTCGCCGCGATCGTGCCGCCGATGCCGGGTGCGGAGGGCACGCCGGTGCGGTCCGCCTGGTGCCTCTACCTGGCCTCGCCGGACGCCGGCGCCACCGCGGCACGGATCCGCGCCCACGGCGGCGAGGTGGTCATGGGGCCGATGCAGATCGGCGACTTCGGCACCATGGTGATCGCCAAGGACCCGGCGGGCGTGGTGTTCGGCGTCTGGCAGGCCGGGCGGCACGAGGGCTTCGAGAGGCAGGGCGAGCCCGGTGCGTACAGCTGGGCCGAGCTGGTGACCCGGGAGCCCGCGAAGGCCGACGCCTTCTTCCCGGCGGTCTTCCCGTACGGCGTGAAGAAGATGGCGGGCGGGGACTTCGACTACCGGATGTACCAGGTCGGCGAGCGGGCCGTGCTCGGCCGGATGGCGGCGGAGGGCGACTTCCTGCCGCCCGAGGCGCCCTCGTACATCAGCGTCTACTTCGCGGTGGAGGACACCGACGCCGCGATCGGGCGGCTGACGGAGCGCGGCGGCCGGGTGTACTTCGGGCCGATGGACAGCCCGTTCGGCCGGTTCGCGGCGGTCGGCGACCCGCAGGGTGCGGCCTTCGGACTGATCGACCTGGGGCGGACGGTCGGCGAGCCGCCGCGGACGGAGGACGCCTGATGGAGCGGGCGACGGCGGGACGGCCAGCGGCGGGACGGCCGACGGCGGGGCGGCGGGCGGCGGGGCGGCCGCGGGAGGCGGCTCATGGGTGAGCGCGAGGAACTGGTCGAGACGCTGGACCGGCACCGCGAGCTGCTGCGACGCACCGTCCGCGACCTCACCGACGAACAGGCGGCCGAGCGCACCACGGTCAGCGAGCTGTGCCTCGGCGGTCTGATCAAGCACGTGGCGGCGGTCGAGGCGCGTTGGGCGCGGTTCATCACCGGCGGCGCGGAGGCGATGCGCGGCCGGGACGGCGACCGGCACGGGCCAGGCGACCCGGACGCCTGGGCGGCCCAGTTCCGGATGGCGGAGGGCGACACGCTGGCCGGGCTGCTCGCCGAGTACGAGCGGGTGGCGCGCGGGACGGACGAGCTGGTCCGGACGCTGCCCGACCTCGACCTCGGCCACCCGCTGCCGCCGGCGCCCTGGTTCACGCCGGGGGCGGCGTGGTCGGCCCGGCGGGTGGTGCTGCACCTGATCGCGGAGACCGCGCAGCACGCCGGGCACGCGGACATCATCCGGGAGTCGCTGGACGGGGCGAAGTCGATGGGCTGATCCGGCGGGGGCCTGGTCGGTACGGGGCGGAGGGTCAGGGCAGCTCGACGCCGAGGAGTTCGCGCAGCGCCCGGCCGCCGTCCGGGGTGACCCGCAGGGCCCGGCCGGAGCCGATCCGCTCCACCCAGGCGCGGTCCAGGGCGGCCCGGCAGAGCGCCGCGCCCAGCGCCCCGCCCAGATGGCTGCGGCGCTCCGTCCAGTCCAGACAGCTGCGCACCAACGGGCGTCCGCCCCGGTGGCCCGCGCGCGGCGGCAGCTCGATCGCCTGCGCCGCCAGCCAGTCCCGGCCGCGCTCGGTGACGGCGAGCCCGCCGTCCTCGGTGACCAGGCCGCCCGCGATCAGCGCGTCCGAGACGGCCACGCCCAGACGGCCGGCCAGGTGGTCGTAGCAGGTGCGGGCACGGGCCTCGGCGCTCAGCCGGGTGGCCTCGCCCAGGGTGCGGGGCGCGGCCGCGGGGCCGTTCACCCGGCCGGTGCCGGTTCCAGGGCCGGGGGCGGGGGTGGTCTCGGCGAAGGCGGTGAGGTCCTCGATCAGGGTGGCCACCGAGGGGCCGGCCAGCCGGACGTACCGGTGCCGGCCCTGTCGTTCCTCGGCCAGCAGGCCGCCCGCGATCAGCCGGGACAGGTGCTCGCTGGCCGTGGACGGTGCGACGCGCGCGTGCCGGGCCAGTTCGCCGGCCGTCCAGGCGCGGCCGTCGAGCAGTGCGGTGCAGAAGGCGGCGCGGGTGGGGTCCGCGAGCAGGGCGGCGAAGGCGGCGAGCGTCATGCCTCCATGGTCGGGGCTCGCGCTCGCGCTCGGTGGCGGTGGCGGGGGCGGATGCGGCGGTGCGGGCGCGTACGGGGAGGAGGGCATGCCTCCAGGGTCGCTCCGGGACGGTTCGGCGGGGGCCGAAACGACCCGGGGCCACGATGACGGCATGAGCGAAACCCCGGTGGTCTCCGGACCCGCGACGATGACCTTCTCCCGCTACGACGACGTGACGGCGGCGCTGGCCGACCCGGCACTGGTGCCGCCGCCCGCCGCCACCTTCCCCGGCGTGGGCTCCGGCGTGGACTCCGGCACGGTGGCCTGGCTGCGGTCCGCCGTCGCCCGGTTCAGCTCGGGCGAGCCGCACGCCCGGCGCCGGGCGCTGGTGCTGGCCGACCTGGAACGGCTGGACCCGGCCCGGCTGCGGGTGGCGGCGGCCGGCGGGTTCGAGTCCGACATCCGGCTGAGGGTGGTCCGGGTGCTCGCGGCGGAGCTCGGCCTGGCCGACCCGGAGGCCGTGGCGCGGGACGTCGCGGCGGTGTCCGAGGCGTACTTCACCGCCGTTCCGGACGACGCCGAGGCGGCGGTGGACGCTGCCGCGGACGCCGCGGACGCGGCGGTGGCCCGGCTGCTGCCCGCGATGGGTGCCCCGGACGAGGAGACGGCCGCGAACCGGATCGGCCTGCTCGTCCAGGCCTGTGACGCCACCGCCGTGCTGGTCGAGGGGGCCCGCCGGACCGGGGACGGGCTGCGCGGCGTGCTGCGCGCGGACCCGCCGGTCCGGACGATGCGCCGGCTCGCCGCGCGGACGACCGAGCTCGGCGGAACGGCGGTGCCGGCCGGGACGGTGGTCCTGCTCGACATCGCGGCCGCCCAGGCCGGGGCGCCCGAGAGCGTCACGCTCACCTTCGGCGCCCCGCCGCGGATGTGCCCCGGCCGCTCCCAGGCCCTGGCCGTCGCCGAGGGCATCCTGTACGGCGCCTCCGATCCGGCGGACACCGCGACTCCGCCCGCGCCGGATCTCGGCAAGGGTGAACTCGCTGCACTGGTACCGGAGATGGTCGACCACGTACTCGCCCTGGCCGCCACCTGGACGGGCTGGGGCGGCCGTCCGATCGTCAACGCGGACGGGCGAACCTACGCGCCGCACAAGGTGGTTCGCCGGATAGCCGACCATCTCCTGGACCACCTGGCCGAGTTGGAGGCTCGACTGGCCGGCGAACCGACCGAGCCGGACCACTGGCACGCCTCCGCCACCACCACCCCGGCGGACCTCGCCCCGTTCACCACCGCCGACCTGGACGAGGCCCGCAGCCGGCTGACCCGCCTGGCCGGGATCTGGTCGCGGCGGGTCGCCGCGCTGCCGGACGAGCGGTTGGACGACTCGCCGGGGGTCGGCTGGAGCTTCCGGCAGATCGTCTGCCACGTCTCCGAGGCCGGGTACTACTACGCGAACTCGCTGGAGGACCTGCCGGGTTGTCCGGCGGAAGACCTGAAGGAAACCCGAATGGAAAGCCGAATGGAAAGCCGAATGGAAAGCCGAATGGAAAGCCGGACGGAAAGCCGGACGAACGAGCCCCAGGAGACGGACCGATGACCCCCTTCGCCGCCCTGCACCACCGGCCCGGCAACCCGCTGCTGCTCCCCAACGCCTGGGACCACGCCTCGGCCGTCGCCCTCGCCGCCCAGGGCCACCCCGCGATCGGCACCACCAGCCTGGGCGTGGCGGCCGCCGCCGGTCTGCCCGACGGCGCCGCCGCCACCCGCGCGCAGACCGTACGGCTGGCACAGCGGCTCGGGCGCGGCGGCTTCCTGCTCAGCGTGGACGCGGAGTCCGGATTCAGCGACGAACCGGACGAAGTCGCCGAACTGGCAGTGGAGTTGGCGCGAGCCGGTGCGGTCGGCATCAACCTGGAGGACGGCCGGGCGGACGGCAGCCTGGCCCCGGCCGCCCGGCACGCCGCGAAGATCGCGGCGGTGAAGGCGGCCGTGCCGGAGCTGTTCGTGAACGCCCGCACCGACACCTACTGGTGCGGCCGGGACGCCCCCGAAGCGGAGGCGCTCCGGCGTCTGGACGCCTACCAGCAGGCGGGCGCGGACGGCGTGTTCGTCCCAGGGTTGGCCGATCCGGCGGCGATCGCCCGGATGGTCGGCGTACTCGCCGTCCCGCTCAACATCCTCTGGTCGCCGTCCGGCCCGGGCCTCGTCGACCTGGCCGCGCTCGGGGTGGCCCGGGTCAGTCTGGGCTCGCTGCTGTACCGCGCGGCGCTGGCGGCGGCGGTGGCCACGGCGGCCGCCGTCGCGGCGGGCGAGCCGGTCGGCCCGGTGCCGGGGTACGCCGAGGTCGGGGCGCTCGGCGGGAGTTGACCGATTCCGGGGGGTTGACCGCTTCCGGGGCGGCGGCCTCAGCCCTGGTGGCGGGCGTTCAGGTTCGCCTCGATCCCGTCCAGGATGACGTTGACGCCGAGGGCGAAGCTGCCGTCCCGGCCCGCGGCGACATCGTCCGGCACCTCCGTGGTGTACAGCCGGTGCAGTCGCGGGAACTCCTTGGTGGCCTCGATGACGGTGGGCAGCAGCTGGTTCATCCACTCCTGCTCGTCCTGGCCGCTGCGGGCCAGCGAGGTCACCCAGGAGGCCTCCACGCAGGCGGTCCCGATGGTGTAGCCCAGCACCGCGCTCATCGCGATGTTCGCTTCGCCGAGCTTGAAGCCGGCCGTCTCCATGACGGCGAGCATGGACTCGGAGAGTCGCATCCAGTTGGGGCCGAGGTAGATCATCCCGACGTCGCCGATCACCGAGACCATCCACGGGTGGTGCATGATGGCCGCGCGCATGCTCTCGGCGCACTCCATGACCTTCTCGCGCCACACCTTCGGGTCCTCCGAGCCCTCGGCCTCGGGCCGCGGGAGGGTGCCGAAGACCTCGTCGACGACCAGGGCGAGCAGTTCGTCCTTGTTGGCGACGTGGGTGTACAGCGAGGTCGCGCCGGCGTTCAGCCGGGCGGCGAGCTTGCGCATGCTCAGTGCCTCGATGCCGTCGGAGGCCAGCAGCGCGAGGGCCTCGGCGACGATCTGGTCGCGGCTGAGGGCGGGCTGCTCCCGCCGTCGCTGCGGGCGGCTCCAGGGCAGGGGCATGCCCGGGGCCGAACCGTCCTCTGACTTGGCCGCCATCGGGCCCTCCTCACCAATCGTCCGGATCGATCCCGTCCGGTTCGGCACAGCTTGCCGCAGCCCGCCACAACGCGCTGGGAACAGTGTACGGCGGAGCGAACAGTGTGCGGAGGGCGAACGCTGTTCGGCGTTGCGAACAGTGTGCGGCATCCGTACAGTGTTCGGAGCGGCGCACACCGTACCCGTGGGGACGGAGGGCGGTGTGCCCGCGACGACTTCCGAAGATCGGAAGATCCGAAGACCCGCAGGTCCGAAGGGGGAAACGCCGTGGAACGGCATCCGCAGCGCTGGCTCATCCTGGTCGTGCTCTGTCTCAGCAGCCTGGTGCTGGTGATCGACAACATGGTGCTCACGGTGTCCATCCCGCCGATCGCGGAGGACCTCAAGGCCGGGGCGCAGGACATCCAGTGGATCATCGACTCGTACATCCTGGTGTTCGCCGGCCTGCTGCTCACCTCGGGCAGCCTCTCCGACCGCTTCGGACGGCGGAAGGTGATGATCGTCGGCCTGGCCCTGTTCGGTGCCGCCTCACTGGTCGCGGCATATGCCGGCAGCCCCGGTGAGCTGATCGCCGGGCGCGTCCTGATGGGCGTCGGCGGCGCACTGGTCATGCCGAGCACGCTCTCCATCCTGATCACCGTCTTCGACGACCAGGAGCGCCCGAAGGCGATCGCCGCCTGGACCGCGGTGGCCATGGTCGGCCTGGTCGGCGGCCCGGTGCTGGGCGGCGCGCTGATCGCGCACTTCTGGTGGGGCGCGGTCTTCCTGCTCAACGTGCCGATCGCGGCGGTGGCCATCGTCGCGGCCGTGCTGCTGATGCCGGAGTCCAAGGGGCCGTGGCGCCGGCCCGATCTGCCGGGCATGGTGCTGTCGATGGTCGGCATGACGGCGCTGGTCTGGTCGATCATCGTGCTGCCCCGGGACGGCTTCGCCAGCGCGAGCACCCTCGGCGGGTTCCTCCTCGCCGTCGCCGCGCTGACCGGGTTCGCCGTCCGGCAGGTCCGCACCGACTCGCCGATGGTCCCGCTCAAGCTGTTCCGCAACCGGGTCTTCACCGGCGCCAGCTTCTCCCTCGTCCTGCTGACCTTCGCCACCGGCGGGCTGATGCTGGTCCTCACCCAGCACCTCCAGTTCGTCCTGGAGTTCTCGCCCACCGACACCGGCCTCGCCTTCCTCCCGCTGGCCGTCGCCTCGCTGGCGTTCAACGTGCTGGGCGCGGCGCTCGGCAAGAAGCTCCCGGCGCGGCTGCTGACCTCGATCGGCATGCTGGTCATCGCGGGCGGCTTCGGACTGCTGGCCACCCTCTCGGTCGGCGACGGCTTCGCCAAGGTCGTCCTGGCCATGCTGGTGCTCGGCGCCGGTTCCGGCCTCGGCATGCCGGCCGCCGCCAACGCGCTGATGAGCGCCATCCCCAGCGAGCACGCGGGCGTCGGCTCCGCGCTCAACGACACCATCCAGCAGTCCGGCGCGGCGCTCGGCGTGGCCATCCTCGGCACCGTGCTCTCCAGCACCTACACCGGCGCGATGCCCGACACGGCCCCCGCCACCGCCCGCCACGACATCACCGGTGCGCTCGCGACGGCCGGCTCCACCGGGGACGGCGGCCTGGTCGCGGTCGCCCGCGAGGCCTTCAACACCGCCACCTCCACCACCTTCACGGTGGGCGGCATCGCGGTCGTCGCGGCCGCGGCGCTCACCCTGGTCCTGATGCGCGACGCCCGGAAGGCCGCCGACCCGGACGCCGGCGTCCCGGCGGCGCCGCGGACCGAGCCGGCCGCCTGACCACGGCCGGCCGCCGGCCGCAGCCAGCCCCGACGACCTCGACGACCCTGACGACCTCGATGGCCCCGACGGCCCCGACGGCCCCGACCGCCTCGCGCGCTCGGGGCCATCGGCGTGTGCACGCCCCCGCCCCGCGGCGCGTAGCCTCGCGTCATGTCTTCCGAGTACCTGGAGCGCGCGTCCCGGCTGCCCGGTGCGGTCGTGTGGACGAAGGCGGCCCTCCGGCGCGGCGGTGCCACCCAGGCCGGGCCCGTCCTGCCCGACGGCTGCATGGACCTGCTGTGGACCGAAGGCCGGCTGCTGGTCGCCGGACCGGACACCCGGGCCTTCCGCCCCGGCCCCGGACTGGACGGCCCGTGGGTCGGAGTACGGTTCCGCCCCGGCGCCGCCCCCGCGCTGTTCGGCGTCCCCGCACACGAACTGCTGGACCACCGCGTCGAGTTGGCCGACCTGCGGCCCACCGCCGAGGTCCGGCGCCTCACCGAACGCGTCGACGCGGCCCCCGACCCGGCCGCCGCCCTGGAGGCCCTGGCCCTGCGCCTGGCCGCCGAGGCGCCGCCCGAGGACCCCCTGGTCCGCGCCGTCGTCGCCTCGCTCGCCGCCGGCCGCTCCGTCGCCGCGACGGCCGCGACGGTCGGCCTCGGAGCGCGCCGGCTCCACCGCCGCTCACTCGCCGCCTTCGGCTACGGCCCCAAGACCCTCGCCCGGATCCTGCGCATGCAACGCGCCCTGGCACTCGCCCGAACCGGCGTCCCGCTGGCCGACACGGCGGCCCGGACCGGCTACGCGGACCAGGCGCACCTGGCACGCGACGTCCGGCAGCTGGCCGGAACGCCGGTGACCGCCCTGCTGCGCCCGTAGTCCCTCCACGCCGCTACAACGGCGCGAGCAGATCCACCCCGTTGCCGTCCGGGTCGCGCACCACGGCGTACCGCTGCCCCCAGAAGGCGTCCCACGGCTCCAGCTCCCCGTGGTACCCGGCCCCGGTCAGCTCCCCGTACAGCGCGTCCACCTCTGCGGGACTCCCACAACGGAACGCCAGCGCGCCGCGCGCACCACCGCTCGGCGCCCGCCAGCCGGGGTGGAACGACCGGATGGTCTCCTCGCTGTCGAGCACCAGCAACGGCCCGCCCGGCAGCTCGCCCTCCACGTGCCCCTCGCCCTCGACCCCTTCGGGAAACCCCACCCCCAACCGGCGGTAGAACCCGACCGAAGCGGCCACATCCGCGACGACCAACCCGACGAACGCGAACCGCGGTGCACCTGTGATCTCCATGCCCGCCACGCTAGGCAGCACCCGGACACCCGGTCTTGAACGAATCGGACACCCCGCCCCGTCAGGGCTCGAACAGCGGCTGTCTCGCGTCGTCCGGTCGCGCTGTCTCTCGTAGGGCGAGTGCGAGCCCCGGTTCGCCCTTGTACAGGCTGTTCGCCAGGCCGCCGTCATCGAGTGGGGTCAGCCGGGTGGCAGCCCGGCCGAGACATCGATCGGCCCGTGCCAGCCACTCGGCGTCGCCCGAGTGCCGGTACATGGCGAGAAGTGCGAAGACCCTGCCCGCCTCGCCGCAGCAGAGACTGACGCCGCCGCCATCGTGTTCGAACGTGCTCCAGGCGGCACGCGAGGCCAGTTCGAGGTAGGAGGGGTCGCCGAGGAGCCGGTGGGCGGCGGTCCACAGGTGCACGTGGCCCGGTGCGCCGTGGCACCATCCGCGCATGACCTCGTGGCCGCTTCCGTCGAGACGGGTCGGCCAGGTGACGCCATGACCGTCCGGAACGGCGAGGGCCGCGAGTTCTCCCAGCCGTTGCCGGACGCCGGGCGGCACCGGAATGCCGGACGCCTCGGACCAGATGAGGGTGGCGTAGAGGATCCCGGCCCAACCGTGAGCCGCACCCGTGTACGCGGTGCCGGCCAGTAGCGCGCGGCGCGCTCCGGGAGGTGCCGATGCGGCCGCCGACCGCAGGTCCCGCCACACGGAATCGAGGACCGACTGTCCGAAAGCCAGCAGCGCCCGCAACGGTTCGACGGCTTCGGTGCTCCGGTCGGCGGCGTCACGCAGCGCGCCGACGAGCAGGGCCGCGGGCACGATCACGCTGGTCCGCCCGAGCGTCGGGTCGAGGCCGGCGCACGGCAGGCCGGCGAGCCGGATGTACCTGCGCACGGCCGTGACGACGCCGTCGACGTCGCCGCGCGCCTCCGCGACCAGGGCGCGGACGACCTCGATTCCCGAACCGGTGTGGTACGGCGAGACCGCGCCGACCAGCTCCGGTCCCATGCCGCGGGCCTCATCGAGGACGCCGCGCGGTTCCTCCGCCCATCGACCGGCCTGTTCCACCCACTGGTCGGCGGCTTCCAGCAGTGTCGGGCTGCCGTCGGCGATCGAGGCGCACAGCAGGTAGTAGGCGATTCCGGCCGCTCCGGTCATCACCGTGGCCCGGGGGCCGGACACCGGGCCCGTCGCGAAGAGTTCACCGTCCGGTCGGAAGCGGGCCTCGACGCGGGGAACCAGCGAAGCGAGACGGCCGGGCCCCGTGACGGGCCGGGCCGGCGGCTCCGCTTCGGCTCCGGCGGCCATCGCCCCGGCCATGTCCCCGACGGACCGGAAACGCGACCCCGGGTCCTTCGACAGCGCCGTGGTGATCACGTGCTCGACATCGGGCCAGTCCGGGACGCCGCGTTCGCGGAAGGGGACCGGCTCCCGCTCGACGACGGTCCGCAGGAACTCGCGGCGCTCGGCGGGAAGGTCCACGTAGGGGTGGCCCGTCGCCAGCCGGTAGCAGAGCGCCGCGAGCGCGTACTGCTCGGATTCGGAGGTGACCGACGCCGGCCGCACCCCGTCGCGCAGTGCGCTCGCCAGCTCCGGGTCCATGTACTCGGGGACGCCGCCGCGGACGCCCGCGGCGGCGGCGGGGGCGCCGATGACGCGGGCGAGACCGAAGTCGACCAGTCGGATCGCGGCGTCGCCGTCGACGATGACGTTGCGGGGATGGACGTCGCCGTGCAGGACGCCGCGCCCGTGCATCGCCGCGTACGTGCCCAGGAGCGTGCCGAGCAGTGCCCGCAGCTTCGGACGTCCGGAGCGCCGGTTCCGCTGCTCCTCGGCCGTCCGGGTGATCGGCACGCCCGGGCACCACTCCATGACGAGTGCGCTGCGGGTGCCCTCCGTGACCAGGTCCACGAGCGTCGGAGCGGGGACGCCGCCGAGCCGGGCCAGGATGTCCGCCTCCGCGGCCAGCCGGTGGCCGGCGCCTGGCGTGGCCGATTCGTCCACGAGCTTCATGGCGATGTCGGTGCCGCGGGCGGTGCGCGCCCGGTAGACCTGCGAGTCCGGCAGGACGCTCAGGCACCGTACGACCGTCTGCCCGAACGCGAGGGAGCCCGGCGGGTACCACGGCTCCGACCGGGTGCGTCCTGGTGAGCCCTCGGGGACCAGCCAGTCCGTGTCGACGAAGCGGCTCAGCGCCGGCCACACCTCTTCGAGCAACTGCTGCGGATCCTGGGCGGTGTCGCGCGCGAGACGGATGATCACGTCGACCACCCGCGCCCCGCCGCGGAAGCGGGCCAGGACCAGCGCGAGATCGTCGGCGACCACGCAGGACCTGGTACGCGACCTCGGCCGGGTCAGGATCCAGTCGGTCGCCTCGTGCGGAATGCCGACCAGCCGGTCGGCGCCGATCCGGGCCACCGGGGTCAGCTCGACGTCGTCGGGCAGGGTCAGGATGCCGGTGACCACGGTCATGTCCGTCCCCGATCCCGCCCGGGCCCGAACAGGTCGGTCGCGGGCGTCCACGTGCGGGTGTCCACACCGACGGCGTCGAGTCGGCACAGCGCCGCGTCGACCGCCTCGGGCAGGCCGCGCCGCGCCGCCTCCCACAGCGCCGCCGCGAGCCGGTGGGTCAGCCATGTCCGCCAGCTGTCCGACAGGAAAGCGCCCGGTCCGTTCGGGAACCGGGGTGGGTCGACGCCCCACGACAGGAGTCCGTCGCCACCGAGGTCGGCGGTGAACGGCACGCCGTGACCAGGCATCCCGGCGAGTGCCCGGCGCAGGTCGCCGGCCAGCGAGGCCACCGCGTGCATCGAGCCGAGGTAGACGATCAGCTTGTCCGGGCGCAGGACGCCGTAGCAGTCGTTGCCGGCCTTCCAGCCGACGGCGTCGTCCCGGTCCGCGGCGAGGCCGACGGTCATGGCCACGGCGTCCGGGAAGTGTTCCGGCATCGGGCTCACGTACAACTTGTGGAGGCGGGCTTCGGGCGCGCCCACCGGGCCGGGACGCGCACGGGAGTAACTGGACCAGGTGCGGCCGTCGCCGACCTGCCGCCACGGGGCACCGCCGGACCGGGACGCCGCCGTGAGGGTCGCCTCGACGGTGTCCCTGGACCAACGGCGGCGCGCCGCCGGGCCGACCGGAATGCGGTGATAGGCGTAGAGGCGGCCGGCCATCGCGGCGGGACCGGCCAGCCGGAGGCCGTCGGCATGCCGGATCGCGTCGAGCGAGAGGCGCATCAGCACGCCCGTCGACCGCGTGTCGGCGGCGGGCCGCGCGGGCCGCGCGGGCCGTGGAAGGGCGCCGATCCCGGTCCGGAAGACGCCGTCGTCCTCCACCCCGAGGACCTCGGCCGCGACCAAGTCCCCGAGCTGTAGCGCGAGTGCCCCCGAACCCCGCTCTTCGGGCACCGGCCCGCCGTTGACGAGCCTGCGGAACAGGGCCGCGGTGTCGTGGTTGACCAGCTTGACGGTCAGGCCGGTCCGCTCCCGGGGGACGAGGACTCCGTAGACCTCGGGATCGTCGGTGACCCGAGCCAGGGCGTCCCGCTGCGCGGAGGTGAGGTCGGCCAGGCGGTACAGCCGGTAGCCGGGGTTCGACCGGTAGACGCGGCCGGGGTCGCCCACCGTCGACGGTGTCATGCGGGCGGAAGGGCGGCCTTCAGCCGGCGGACCTCGTCGAGGGCTCCGCGGAGTTCCTTCTCCAGGAAGTCCGCTTCGGACGCCGTTCTCGGCTGCGAACGGGCGCGCGCCCTGCCCTCGGCGAGCTCCACCTGCCTCAGCGCGTTCTGCAACTCGCGCCGGAGCAAGGGAAGGGTGTCGACATCGCGGCGGTCCTGGATGACCGAGGTCAGCGGACAGGTCAGCTCGCCGCAGCGAACGGTCGGCAGGTCACAGGAGATGACCGAGCAGTCGTCGCAGTGCGTCCCCTCGTCGCCGAGAACAGTGACCATCAGGTCTCTGAACATGAATCGCATGGCAACCTCCAGCGTGGAGGGCTTCCTGGGGTCGGGAGGACCAAGGATGTCGAGCGTTCACCATTCGAGCGTTCACCGTCGATGGTCCGATCGGGTGTCCCCTCCATCCAGCATGGAGGGGCCTTCCCCTCTTGTCATTTCCGCCGTCACGGGGTCCCGAGAGCCGGTTCGGCCGGTACGGAGACGGCCTGCCCCGGCTCACTCCAATCGGCCAACCGTGCTCGCGGGCCCCCGGGGCCGGTGGCAGTGTCGCCGGTGGGGCGGCCGACCACCGGCCGGGCCCGGAGAGACGGAACCGGCGACGGATCCGGGAGAAGGAGTTACGCATGGCCAAGACAGGACTGCGAGTCGCCGTCCAGGGTGACCTGCCGGCGAAGACGATGGAGCGGATCGCGGACGCCGTACGGCGGACGGTGCTCGACGAGGTCGCCGAGCTCGACCTCGCGCCCCCGCTGCACGAGGTGTCCCACGAGCCGGGGAAGCCGGGCGACGGGCTGGGCGGCCAGCCGGTCCTCGGGATCGTCTTCGACCGGGCGACGTAGTGGCCGGGGGAGGGCCCGGGGCGGGCACCGCGGGCGCGGCGACCTGTCCCAGCAGTACCTGTGCCCCCGGCCACCTGCTGCTCGGCATCGTCCGGCCGGACGGGAGCGTCGCCGCGCTGCACCCGCCGCTGCCGGTGAGCGCCGAGTTCGCCGAGCGCGCGGCGGCTCCCGGCCTGCGCGTGCCCGAGGCCCGGTTCCGCTTCGCCGGCCCGTGCGTCGAGTCGGCGTGCCGCCAGTGGGCGGAAGGCCGGTGCTCCCTCGGCGACCTGGTGTCGGAACTGGGACGTGCGGAGCGCGCCGCGGACGGCGCGCTCGCGCCGTGCGCCGTCCGTCCGACCTGCCGCTGGTGGGCCCAGGGAGGTCCCGACGCCTGCCGGGTCTGCCCGAGCATCGTGCACACCACGAAGGCACCGCCCGCCTGACGGCCGGACGGCGGTGACGAACGCGGCTGGGACCGGAACGGGAAGCAGGGGCGTCCCGCGGAGTCGCTCGGCGATGGGGCAGGTCCCGCCTACGGGGAAGGCCGGCCGGTCACTTCGATGAAGCTGGTCACGCGCTTCACATAGGCGGCCGGGTGGCTGATGTGGGGGAGGTGCCCGGCTCCCTGGAAGGTGTGGGTTTCCGCCTGGGGCAGAGCCGCGGAGAGCCGGGCGGCGATCGTGGCGAACCACGGAGGGCTCGCCGTCCCCTTCGTCAGAAGGACGGGCCCGGTGTAGCCGGAGATGAGATCGAGGTCGAGATGCGCCCACTGCGGGTCGGCCTGTTCGTCCATGAAGGTGGGGGCGTTGGTGATGAACGTCTCGCGGAGCTGTTCCGGCAGCTGGTCCCAGGCCCCTGGCCCCAGGGCGACCTCCTCCACGAACCGGCGCGCTCCCGTGCGCCTCTCGCCCGCCCGGAGGCTGGCGAGGACGGATTCGATCTTCTCCCCGGTGGCCGCCATCAGCGGCAGCAGCTCGCGGTCATCGGCCACGATGCCCATGAGTGGGGGCTCGTGGGCGACGAGGCCCCGGACGAGCTCCGGACGCCGGGCCGCCAGGCCGAGTGCGGTCGAGGCGCCGAAGGAGTTGCCCGCGACGTACGCCGGAGCGAATCCCAGAGTCTCGATCAGCGCGGCCAGGTCCTCCTCGTCCTCGAACCGGGTTCCCCGCCCGGGAGGGCGTTCGCTCTGGCTGTGCCCCCGCCGGTCGTAGACGAGCACCCGGAACCTCAGTGCGAGGGCGTGAAGGACAGGAGCCCAGCCGGCGTGATCGCTCCAGGAGCCGTGCACCAGAACCAGCGGATCGCCGTCCCCGGCCACCTCGTAGAAGAGTTCGATGCCGTTCACTCCGACCCGTGGCATGCCTGATCTCCTCACCGACGAGCGGCGGCCGCTGCTCGGCCCATTGAGGCACTGCCGGCCCGGCCCCGCAACCGCGGCAGGCCGGACGTCACGCGTCCGGCCTGTGGTCTTCAAGGTCGACTACCTCGGCGGCGACATGCCCGGCCGAGACCACGACACGACGAAGGCCCCGACCGCTGGGCGGTCGGGGCCTTTCGTTTGCCCTGGCGGGCGAAGGCGGAGGATACGAGATTCGAACTCGTGAGGGGTTGCCCCCAACACGCTTTCCAAGCGTGCGCCCTAGGCCTCTAGGCGAATCCTCCGTGGGAGAGCTTAGTACATGTTTCGGGGTGGTCGCGACCACCTGTCTCGCAGGCGGGGGGTGGGGGTGGCCTGTGGATCGTCGGGGCGCGGATCCGGTAGTGTGGGGGTCAGCCCCTCGTGTGGCGTCATCTCTCTGAACCCCCCCAGGGCCGGAAGGCAGCAAGGGTAGGAGGGCTCTGGCGGGTGCACGGGGGGTCTTTGCGTTCCCGGGGGGCGGTCGGGGAGTGAGGGGCGACGCGTTTGTCGGTCCGTCCCGATATCGTCGGTGGTGTGTCCCTAGCCCTGTACCGCCGCTACCGCCCCGAGACCTTCGCGGAGGTCATCGGGCAGGAGCACGTGACCGCTCCGCTCCAGCAGGCCCTGCGTAACAACAGGGTCAACCACGCGTACCTGTTCAGCGGGCCGCGCGGCTGTGGCAAGACGACGAGCGCGCGCATCCTGGCCCGTTGCCTCAACTGTGAGCAGGGGCCGACGCCGACGCCCTGCGGAGAGTGCCAGTCCTGCCGGGACCTCGCGACCGGCGGGCCCGGGTCGATCGACGTGATCGAGATCGACGCCGCCTCGCACGGTGGTGTGGACGACGCGCGCGAGCTGCGCGAGCGGGCGTTCTTCGCGCCGGTGCACAGCCGCTACAAGATCTTCATCCTGGACGAGGCGCACATGGTGACCTCGGCCGGCTTCAACGCGCTGCTCAAGGTGGTCGAGGAGCCGCCGGAGCACCTCAAGTTCATCTTCGCGACCACCGAGCCGGAGAAGGTGATCGGGACGATCCGGTCCCGGACGCACCACTACCCGTTCCGGCTGGTCCCGCCCGGCACGCTGCGCGACTACCTGGCGGAGGTGTGCGGCCGGGAGGGCATCCAGGTCGAGGACTCCGTGTTCCCGCTGGTGGTCCGGGCGGGTGCCGGGTCGGTGCGTGACTCGATGTCGGTCATGGACCAGCTGCTGGCCGGGGCCGCCGAGGGCGGCGTCACGTACCAGATGGCCACGGCGCTGCTCGGGTACACCGACTCCGCGCTGCTGGACGAGGTGGTGGACGCCTTCGCCGCGCACGACGGGGCGACGGTGTTCCAGGTGATCGACCGGGTGGTCGAGGGCGGGCACGACCCGCGGCGCTTCGTCACCGATCTGCTGGAGCGGCTGCGCGACCTGGTGATCCTGGCCACCGTGCCGGACGCGGGGGAGAAGGGGCTGATCGACGCCCCGGCGGACCGGGTCGCGGTGATGCAGGCGCAGGCGGACGCGTTCGGCTCGGCCGAGCTGAGCCGGGCCGCCGACATCGTCAACACCGGGCTGACGGAGATGCGCGGCAACTCGGCGCCCCGGCTCCAGCTGGAGCTGATCTGCGCCCGGGTGATGCTGCCGGGCGCGTACAGCGACGAGCTGTCGTTGCAGGCGCGGCTGGACAAGCTGGAGCGGCGGGCGACGGCGGGCGGGTTCGCCGCGCCGATGGCGGCCCCGACGGCGGTCCCGATGACGGCCCCGGCCCCGGTGGCAGAGGCGCCGGTGGCCCCCGCCCCCGCCCCCGCCCCCGCCCCCGTCGCGCCGCCGGTGCAGCCCATGCCCGTGCAGGCCGCGCAGGCCGCGCAGCCCGTGCAGGCC
>NZ_JBHTWX010000056.1:0-41567 GCF_042792155.1 Kitasatospora sp. NPDC056651
GCCCGGTTACATTCCGAACCCGGAAGCTAAGCCTCACAGCGCCGATGGTACTGCAGGGGGGACCCTGTGGGAGAGTAGGACGCCGCCGAACAATTCTTCAGAATTGAACCCCCATCCGGTTTCCGGATGGGGGTTCTTCGCGTTTCCGGCCGAGGTCTACGGCTGGAGCGGTGCACCGCCGGCCCGCTCCGGCGTCGGTGCGTGCCGCACGTGCCGGTGCAGCAGGACGAGGCCCAGTGCGAGGCTGACCGTCATGTCGAGCACCTGGAGCCAGTCCGGGGTCCGGCCGGGCGAGTAGATCTGCAGGTAGTCCGCCAGGGCGTGTACCAGGACCAGCGGCCAGATGCTCCCGATGGTGAGGCGTGCCGCGGCGAGGCAGAAGCCGAACAGGCCGGCGGACAGGACCTGCCACTGGGTGTTGTTCCAGGACGCCCCGAAGAACAGGTAGTTGTCCAGGTGTTCCGCCCCGAACAGCACCGTGCTCAGCACCACCGCGCGTACCGTGCCCAGCGGCTGTGCGACCTGGAGGATCAGTGCGCGATAGCCCAACTCCTCGCTGAGGCCGACGCCGAGCGTGAGCGCCACTCCTCCGATCAGGGTCGGAGCGTCACCAGTGATGCCGGGCAGCGCCGCGAGGCCGGACACCACCACGACGGGTAGCAGGACCGGCCATCGGGCGAGCCTGCCCCACGTCGTCACCCCCGCGACGTGCGTCAGCCCCCAGGCCCGCAGCAGCGCCAGCGCCGCCGTGGCGGCCACCAGGTTGACCACCGTCGGACCCAGCTGCGGGAACCAGTTCGGCGACAGCGGAGGCAGCAGCTTCGCCACCAGTACCACCACGCCCTGCCACCCCAACGCGAGTTCCACCGCCCCGAGCGCCGGCCTCCGGCGAACGTGCTCTCCCCACCGTGTCACCATGCGGCGAGCATAGGGCAGGAGTCGGACTTCGGAGCCCCCGTCGAAGAGGGTCGCCGAGGACGAAGTCTCCGGCCGTGAAGTGAAGTTGAGAGCGGAGGCGGAGGCGGAGGCGGAGGCGGGGGTGGAGGAGTCGGTGCGGCGGTCAGCCGCCGCGGCGGGGCAGCCAGGCTCGTCGGCGCGGTGTGGCCACCGGGCCGGCGGTCGGCGGGTGGAGGGCGGCGACGGCGCTGCGGATCAGGATGCGCACCCCCTCGGCCGCGGTCTCGGCCGACATCGACGCGCTCCGCTCCTGGTCGGCGGTCTGGCTCGGCAGGTACGGCAGCTGCGCGAACCCGCCGTGCAGCCTCGGGCGTTCGGTGGCGATCAGGTGTGCCAGCCCGTAGAAGACGTGGTTGCCGACGTGGGTGCCCGCGGTGTGCGAGACGGTGGCGGGGATGCCGGCCTGCTGGATCGCCTCCACGCAGGCCTTGACCGGCAGGGAGGAGAAGTACGCGGCCGGGCCGTCCGGCACGACGGGCTGGTCCACCGGCTGGTTGCCCGTCCGGTCGGGCGCCCTGACGGCGTCGTCCAGGTTGATCGCGACCCGCTCGACCGTGAGGTCGGGGCGGTTGCCCCCCTGGCCCGTGGCGATGACCAGGTCCGGTTCGAACCGGGTCACAGCCCGGCGCAGTTCGGTGACCGAGTCGCCGAACGCCCAGGGCAGCTCGGCGAACTCCAGGGCCACTCCGGCCGGCGGACCGGCGACGACCAGCCGGCCCGCCTCCAGGGAGGAGTTGAGGGGATCTCGGCCGAACGGTTCGAAGGCGGTCAGCAGGACGCGGATGATGGCGGACCTCCCAGCGCACGTGGACGTACGGACCCGATTTGTGCCGTTCGAGCGTAGGGCCGTCCCGAATGTCCCGGCAAGGCCCGCTTGTTGCCGGGGATGCGCCACCGCGGTGTCAGGTCCGGCGCAGCGCACCGTCCGCGCGCAGGGAGTCGAGGGTCGGGTAGCCGTCCACGGCCATCAGGAGGTCGGCCTCGGCGAGCAGGGAGCGCAGCACGTGCACGATGCCGTCGGTGCCCTCCAGGGCCAGGCCGTAGGCGTACGGGCGGCCCACGCCGACGGCGGTCGCGCCGAGGGCGAGCGCCTTGACGACGTCGGTGCCGGAGCGGATGCCGGAGTCGAAGAGGACGGGCAGGCCGTCGGCGGCCTCGACCACGTCGGGGAGCAGGTCGAGGGCGGCCAGACCGCCGTTGGCCTGGCGGCCGCCGTGGTTGGAGCAGTAGACGCCGTCGACGCCGCCGTCCCTGGCACGGCGGACGTCCTCGGGGTGACCGATGCCCTTGAGGAGGATCGGCAGGTCGGTGAGCGAGCGCAGCCAGGGCAGGTCGTCCCAGGTCAGCGGGTTGCCGAAGACGCCGGCCCACTCCAGGACGGCCGCCTGCGGGTCCTCCTCCGGCGCCTTGGCGAGACGGGCGCGGAACACCGGGTCGGAGGTGTAGTTGGCCAGGCAGTGTCCGCGCAGCTGCGGGAAGTTGGCGGTGGCCAGGTCGCGCGGGCGCCAGCCGGTGACCCAGGTGTCCAGGGTGACGACGATGCCCCGGTAGCCCGCGGCCTCCGCCCGGTGCACCAGGCTCTCGGCCAGTGCCCGGTCGGTGGGGGTGTAGAGCTGGAAGAAGCCGGGGGTGCCGCCGAACTCGGCGGCCACCCGCTCCAGCGGATCGACCGTCAGGGTGGAGGCGACCATCGGCACTCCGCTCCGGGCGGCGGCCCGGGCGGTGGCGAGGTCCCCGTGGCCGTCCTGGGCGCACAGCCCGATGACCCCGATCGGCGCCATGAACAGCGGGGTGGGGAGCCTCATGCCGAACAGGTCCACGGAGAGGTCCCGGGTGTTCGCGCCGACCATCATCCGCGGCACCAGGCCCCACCGTGCGAAGGCGGCCACGTTCGCCCGCTGGGTGGACTCGTCGCCCGCCCCGCCCGCGACGTAGGAGAGCACCGGGGCTGCCAGCGCCGCGCTCGCCCGCGCCTCCAGTTCGGCGAAGGCCATCGGCATCGTCGGCAGCACGCCGCCGAGCCCGTTCAGGTAGATCTCGTTCTGGTAGTCGCCGAACCGCCCGTGGAACGCCGGGTCCATCCGCTCGCCGTCCTTCCGTCCTCGGCCGCCCGGGACCGTCCCGGCCGGCGCTGCTCGCCCGCCCCGCCGTCAGGCCGGACGGACGGGCGGCACCCCGGCATTCTCACCGTGTGCGGAGCGGAGGGCCAGGGGTCGGGGGCAGCACGGTCACGACACCGGCTCGGGACGGACCAGGTGGCCGTACCGCCGGACGGCGGCCGCGGCGAGCAGGGCGACCGCTCCGCCGAGCAGCATGACGGTGCCGGGGGAGGAGTGGTCCACCACCAGGCCGCCGGTCAGCGCGCCGATCGAGAAGCCGGCCTGGAACGCGGAGGTGAACACCACGCCGGCGCCTTCCGGCGCGTGCGGGGCCGCCGCGAGGAACCAGCTGAGCGAGCAGACCGGGACGGCGCCGTACGCCACGCCCCAGAGCGTCAGCAGGACGGCGGCGCCCGGAGCGCCGGTGCCCAGCAGCGGCAGCAGCAGGGCCGCGCAGGCGAGCAGGACGGCGGCCGCGCCGAACACCGGCCGCAGCGCCCGTGCCGCCCGGCCGCCGGCCAGGACGTTGCCGAGCAGTCCGGCGGCCCCGTAGACGAGCAGCAGGCCGGTGAGCAGGCCGCCGCCGGCGTGGGTGGTGCCGGCGAGGAAGGGGGTCACGTAGGTGTAGCTGCCGAAGTGGGCCAGCACGATCAGGAAGGTCACCGCGATGCCGGTGCGGGTGCCCCGGGCGGCGAGCAGTCCGCGCAGCACGTCCAGGCCGGTGGTGGTGAGCGGGGGCAGCGGCGGCAGTGAGCGCAGCAGGGCGGCCAGGGCGAGCAGGGTCAGCCCGGCCATCGCGAGGAAGGCCGCCCGCCAGCCCGCCACGGAGCCGAGGAACACGCCCGCCGGCACCCCGAGCACCGAACCCAGCGGGACGGCGGAGAAGATCACCGTGTGGGCCCGGGCCTGCCGGTGCTCCGGGACGAGGCGCGGGGCGAGCCCGGAGCCGATCGACCAGAACGCCCCGATGACCAGCCCGAGCGCGATCCGGGCGGTCAGCACCGCCCAGTAGGCGGGGGCGCACGCGCTGAGCAGGTCCGCCAGGGCCAGGAGGAGCATCAGCGCGCCGAGCATGGTCCGCCGGTCCGCGCGCCTGGTGGCGACGGTCACCACGGGCGCGGCGACGGCGGCGACGATGCCGGGCAGGGTCATCATCAGCCCGGCCGTGCCGGGGGAGATCCGGAAGGTGGCGCCGATCGGGGTCAGTAGGCCGATCGGCAGGATCTCGGTGGTGACGATGGAGAAGACGCCCGTCGTGACGGCGAGGACGGCGAGCAGGCCGCCGCCCCGGGCCGGGGTCCTCGGGGCGGGCGGAGCGGAGCGCGGGGTGGTGCCGGTCGGCATGCCGGGGTCCTGTCGGTCGGTGCTGGGTCCGCCCCGAAGTCCACCAAGCCGACCGGGGGTTGGGCTGGCGTGAATCCGACGTCAACGCTTCCGTGGCGGTCCGGCGGTACCTCGCGTCGGACACCGGGGGTGGCCCCAGCGGACGGAACCGGTGGTGCGGAGGGCTCGTCACATGTCGGTGTCGGTGTCGCCGGTGGTGGTGAAGCGGTTGCGGTAGTCCGTGGGCGTGGTGCCCAACTGCCGGGCGAAGGCGCGGCGCAGGGTCTCGTCGCTGCCCAGGCCGCTGAGCCGGGCGGCGGCGGTGATGCCGTGGCCGTCGAGGAGCAGTTGCTGGGCGCGGTCGAGACGGACGCGCTCGACCCAGCGGGCGGGGGTGGTGTGCAGTTCGGCCTGGAAGAGCCGGGCCAGGTGGCGGGTGCTGACGGCGGCGGTGGCGGCCATCGCGGGCAGGCTGTGGTCCGCGGCGGGGTCGGCGAGGACGGCGTCGGTGAGGGCGCGCAGCGGGCCGCTCCGGGCGGGCGGGGTGGCGAGGGCGGTGGAGAACTGCGACTGGCCGCCGGGGCGCTGCATGAAGACGACCAGTTCGCGGGCGACGGCGCGGGCGGCCTCGGCGCCGTGGTCGTGCTCGACCAGGGCGAGGGCGAGGTCGATGCCCGCGCTGATGCCCGCACTGGTGTGGTACCGGCCGTCCCGGATGTGCAGGGCGTCGGGCTCGACCCGTACCCCGGGGTGGCGGAGCGCGAGGGCGGCGGCGTGGCGCCAGTGGGTGGTGGCGCGGCGCCCGTCGAGCAGCCCCAGCGCGGCGAGCACGAAGGCTCCGCTGCACACCGAGGCGACCCGCCGGGCCCGTCGGGTGAGGCTCTCCGCGGCGGCGAGCAGGTGTCCGTCGGGGCTCCGGGCGGCCAGGTGGTCGGCTCCGGCGACGACCAGGGTGTCGAGGCGGTCCGGGAGGTCCGGTGGTGCGGCGGTGTCGGCCAGGGCCACGCCGTTGGCGGTGGTGACGGTGCCGCCGTCGGGGGAGACCAGGACGGTCCCGTACCGGTGGCCGAGCCGTGCCGCCTGGTGGAAGACCTCCAGCGGGCCGCTGGCGTCGAGCAGCGTCACCCCGTCGAACACGAGGAAGGCGACCCGGTGCGTCATGTCCGAATCCGAGGGCTGGTCGTCCGTTCCGACATGGCGGCAGCCTACGCCCGCGGGCGAGGGTGGAGGGAATCGACCGAACGGCTCCCGAAAGCGGAGGAACCATGACGAACGAGACGATCGCGGGCGTGCGCGTCCCGGACAGCGCCCTGGCCCGGGAGGCGACCGAGCTGGTGCGGGAGGCGGCCTCGCCCCTGCTGTTCGACCACTCGCGCCGGGTGTTCCTGTTCGGGGCGCTGCGCGGTGCCGAGCAGGGGCTGGAGTTCGACCCGGAGCTGCTGTACGTGGGCGCGATGTTCCACGACCTCGGGCTCACCGGGCGCTTCGCCCGGACGGACCAGCGCTTCGAGATCGACGGGGCCGACGAGGCCCGCCGCTTCCTGGCGGCCCACGGCATCACCGGGGAGCCGGCTGACCGGGTCTGGACCGCCATCGCCCTGCACACCACCCCGGAGATCCCGTTGCGGATGGCGCCGGAGATCGCCCTGGTCACCCGGGGCGTGGAGCTGGACGTGCTGGGGATCGGCTACCACGCGGTTCCCGCCGAGCGGCGGGAGGCCGTGGTGGCGGCCCATCCGCGGCCCGACTTCAAGAACCGCATCCTGGCCGCGTTCACCGAGGGCGTCAAGGACCGCCCGGAGACGACCTTCGGCAACGTCAAGGCGGACGTGCTCGCGCACTTCGTGCCCGGCTTCGAGCGCGGTGACTTCGTGGAGGTGGTCAAGGGCTCCGACTGGGCGGAGTGAGGGTGCGCCAGGTGTGCGCCACGTGCCGCGGAGGGCAGCCCGAAGGCCCGGTCGGCGTCGCCCGGCCGGGTTTGACGGGTGCCCGGACTTCCACCACCCTTCCACTAATCGAATAGTGAAAGGGTACTTTGCCGATGGCCGTGTCCGTCCCCCCGCCCCGAACCCGTTCGAGCGCGACCCGCCTCCCGGCCGCTCTTCCGGCCGGCGTCCCGGCCGCTCTCCCGGCCACGCCGGCCATCGTCCGCCGCCCCGCCAGGGCCACGGGCCGCTTCGCCGGGTTCGCCCTCCGCCGCCTCGCCGGGTTCGCCCGCCGACCCGCCGTGCTCGCCTGGGGCCTGGCCGCCGCCTTCGCCTCGCTCTACGCCTGCGTCGCCGTCAACCGGCACCGGCGCGGCCTCACCAAGGCCTACGACCTGGGCATCTTCGAGCAGGCCGTCCGGGCGTACACGCACGGCCAGGCGCCGATCGTGCCGCTCAAGGGGCCCGGCTACCACCTGCTCGGCGACCACTTCCACCCGCTGATCGCGCTCCTCGCCCCCGCCTACCGGGTCTTCCCGAGCGCGCTCACCCTGGTCGTCGCCCAGGCGTTGCTGATGGCGCTGGCCGTCGTCCCGCTGACCCGCTGGGCCCACGAGGTGGCCGGGCCGAAGGCGGCGCTGCTCGTCGGCTGTGCCACCGGGGCCTCCTGGGGGATCGTCCGGGCGGCGGCCGACGACTTCCACGAGATCGCCTTCGCCGTCCCGCTGCTCGCCTTCGCCGCCACCGCGCTCGGCCGACGCCGACCGCTCGCCGCCGCGCTCTGGTCGCTGCCGTTGGTGCTGGTCAAGGAGGACCTGGGGCTGACGGTGGCCGCCGTCGGCGCCCTGATCGCCTGGCAGGCCCGGCGGGAGCGGCGGCGCAGCCCGCTGCCCGGGCTCGCCCTCGCCGCCTTCGGCCTCGCCGCGACCGCGCTCATCGTGCTGGCCGTGCTGCCGGCCTTCAACCCGGGCGGGGGCTTCGACTACTGGCGGCAGCTGG
The DNA here is from genome assembly GCF_042792155.1 of Kitasatospora sp. NPDC056651. Classification (NCBI taxonomy): domain Bacteria; kingdom Bacillati; phylum Actinomycetota; class Actinomycetes; order Kitasatosporales; family Streptomycetaceae; genus Kitasatospora; species Kitasatospora sp. NPDC056651. The sequence continues at coordinate 7,304 of NZ_JBHTWX010000056.1, forward strand.
ACGGCGGCGGGCCGTCCTCGCCCTGGGGGCTGCCGCTGCGGTTGGGGTGGCCGCCGGTCAAGTGGCTGCTGCTGTTCCTGCTCGCCGCCACCGCCGGCTTCCTCGGTGTGCGCTCGCCGCTCTTCCTGCTCGCCGTGCCCACCCTCGCCTGGCGGCTGTTCTCGACCAACTCGCACTACTGGGGCGTCAGTTACCACTACAGCGCGGTGCTGATGCCGGTCGCGCTGGCGGCCCTGGTCGACGTGCTGCGGCGTTCCGACGCCCGCCGGGTCCGCCGTGCGCTCGCCGTCAGCGCCCTGGTGACGGCGGTGACGCTGCCGCTCTACCCGCTGCACGAGGTGGTGATGCCCGAGGCCTGGCGAACCTCGCCCCGGCTCGCCGAGACCCGGGCGCTGCTCCACCGGATACCCGACGATGCCACCGTCGCCGCCTCCAACCGGCTGGCGGCCCAGCTCACCGGCCGGGCGGAGGTCACCCTGGTGTGTCAGCGGCCGGTGGGCCCCGGGCCGCAGTGGGTGGCCGTCGACCTGCGCGATCCCAGCGTGCAGTCCCCGTGCGCGACCGCCGACACGGCGCGGATGCTGGCCGTCTACCGGGATCGGGGCTACCGGCCGCTTGTCGACCGGGACGGCCTGCTGCTGCTCCAGCGGCCCTGAGCGCTTCGAGCGGGGACACCCCCCGGGCCCGGCTTGACCGACGCGTCGCGGTGGGCCACTATTCCGCTATTGAACTAGTGAAAGGCCGAATTGCGGGTGATCGAGTACCGCATCGAGCGGCGCAGTGGCGTCTCCACCTACCAGCAGATCGTGCAGCAGACCAAGCAAGCCCTGCGGCTCGGGCTGCTCCAGCCCGGGGACAAACTGCCGACCGCCCGGGAGGTGGTCGAGCTGACCGCGATCAACCCCAACACCGTGCTGAAGGCCTACCGCGAACTCGAACGCGAAGGGCTGGTCGAGCCCCGCCCGGGGCTCGGCACCTTCGTCCGGCGCTCGCTCGCCCGGCCGGGGGCGGCGGCGGACGGGCCCCTGCGCGCGGACCTGGTCGGCTGGGTGGACCAGGCCCGTGAGGCCGGGCTGGAGCGTGAGGACATCGCCGCGCTGATGGCCTCCGTCCTGGAGCAGCGCTTCGACAGCGGGGTCTCCGGCTCCGGGGCCTCGGGCTCCGGGGCTTCCGATTCCGCGGCAACACCGAACTGAGAACAGTGGGGGGACCGGGTGGACGACCCGATGACCGACCGGGCGGACGGCCCGACGACCCTGGCGCCCGCGCCCGCGCCCGCGCCCGCATCCGAGCCGGAGCCCGGGGCGGCGCTGGTGGCCGCCGGCCTGGGCAGGAAGTACCGCGGCGGCTGGGCCCTGCGCGACTGTGACGTCGCCGTCCCGGCGGGGCGGATCTGCGGCGTGGTGGGCCCCAACGGGGCCGGCAAGAGCACCCTGCTCTCCCTCGCCGCCGGTCAACTCAAGCCCACCGAGGGGCAGTTGCGGGTGCTCGGCGCCGCGGCCGGCGCGCCCGAGCTGCGCGCCCGGGTCGCCTACGTGCCGCAGGACAAGCCGCTGTACCCGGGCCTCACCGTCGCCGAGACGCTGCGGATGGGCCGCGAGCTCAACCCGGTCTGGGACGAGCACGTGGTCCAGCAGGTCATCGACCAGGGCGAGTTGAACCCCAAGGCGCGGATCGGCTCGCTCTCCGGCGGCCAGCGGACCAGGGTCTGCCTCGCCCTCGCCCTCGGCAAGCTCCCCGACCTGCTGCTCCTCGACGAGCCGATGGCCGACCTCGACCCGCTCGCCCGGCACCAGCTGATGGGCACCCTGATGTCGGCCGCCGCCGAGCGCGGCACCAGCATCGTGCTGTCCTCGCACATCCTCCCCGAACTGGACGGCGTCATCGACCACCTGCTCCTCGTCCAGCGCGGCACCATCCGGCTGGCCGGCGACCTGGAGGAGATCCTCGACGGGCACCACCTGCTCACCGGTCCGACCGCCGAGGGCGCCGCACTCGCCGACGAGACGGTGATCGAGAAGCGGACCAGCGGCCGCCGGACCGTCGCGCTGGTCCGCGCCCCCGAACCGCCGGACGGGCCGTGGGAGAGCGAGCGGCCGAGCCTGGAGGACCTGCTGCTCGGCTACCTCCGGGCGCCCGCCGCCCCGGAGCAGCGGAACGGGGTGGCCGCGTGAACACCACCGTCCTGACCGACCGCACCACCGCTCCGGCCGCCCCCGCGACGCCCGGTCTGCGCGGGCTCTTCTGGCTGGTGTTCCGGCAGAGCCGCCTGCTCCTGCGGACGTCCGGCGCGCTGCTGGTGCTCGCGGTGGCCGGCCTCCTGTGGATCCACTTCACCAGCCGCGACATCGTCGACGACCTGGAGCGGACCGGCTGCTGGAGCCCCGACTCCTGGAACAACAGGAGCTGCTGGAACCTCGTCCAGCCGATCGACCGCCCGGTCTTCTGGTACTCCGAGGTCCTCCAGCCCGCCGTCACCCTCGTCCCGCTGTGGATCGGCGTGTTCGTCGGCGCCCCGCTGTTGGCCCAGGAGTACGAACGCGGCACCATCCGGCTGATCCGCGCGCAGTCCGTCGGCCCGGTCCGCTGGCTGGCCGTCCGCCTCGGCGTCCCCGTCGTCACCGTCCTGGCCCTCAGCGGGGTGATCGCCACGCTGATGACCTGGGTGTGGTGGACCGACATCGTGCACGGGCCGGCCGCCTTCGACCCGCCGTTCCAGGCGTTCACCTACCCGGTCCTCGGCCTCGCCCCGATCGCCTGGTCCCTGTTCGCCCTGGTCCTCGGCGTCCTGGTCGGGCAGCTCGTCCGCCGCACCGTGCCCGCGATGTTCCTCACCGGCGCCCTCGTCGCCATCGCCCATGGCCTCGTCATCTGGGCCCGCCCCTCCTTCTACCCGGCGGTGGACCGGGTGGCCGCCGTGGGCGTCCCGCAACCGACCAACGCCTGGAGCCTCGGCCGCGGCATCATCCTGCCGGACGGCACCCGCGTGAGCACCGACAACTGCCTCTTCTCCTCCAGCGGAAGCCCCGGCTGCGACGGCGCCGTCGCCTCCTGGGCCCGCTACCACCCCGCCGACCACCTCGTCCCCATCCAACTCGTCGAGGCCGGCATCCTCCTGACGCTCACGCTGCTCCTGCTGGTCGTGGTCTTCCGCCGCATCCGGGCGTAGCGCCCCGCGGGCCGGCCCGCCCGGCCGACGCGACGGCGGCCACCCGCACCACCCCGTCCCCCCGGCACCGCCGGGGGGACTTCGGCATGTCCGGCCTCCGTCGAGGTGGCGGCGGGGCCCGGAGCGGGGCGCGACTCCGTCGGGGCCGTCGGGCCGTCGGGCTGTCGGGGGCTGGGGCGGGCCGGGTCGGGGGGTGGATGGAATCATGGGGGTTCGGGTGCGGAGCGGGACGGGAGCTGGCGGTGGGGGAGCGGCGGCGGGGTGGGCGGCGGCCCGGGGCGGTCCTCGCCGAGGCGGAGGCGTTGCGGGCGGCGGCCGGGGCGGTGGTGGCGGACCACCGGGCGGTGGTCGAGCAGGTGCGGCTGGCGTACGTGGAGCTGCGGGACCGGCTGGTGCGGGAGGAACTCGGCGCCATCGCGGTGGGCCGGCTCCGGGATGTGACCGAGGGCCGACTGCGGGTCGGGGCGCTGGAGGCGGCCGGGCTGGGGACGGTGCGGCAGGTGGCGGAGGCCTCCCCGTACGCGCTCCAGTTGATCCCGGGAATCGGTGCGCAGACGGCGGCGCAGGCCCTCGCGGCCGCCGCGCAGATCACCAGGGCCGTCGAGCAGAGCGTGGCGGTGCGGCTGGACGTCGAGCAGCGGGACGAGGCGAGCACCGCGCTCGTCGTCGCGCTCCAGCGGCTGGTGGCCGCCGGGCCGGAGGCGCGGCGGGCCAGGGAGACGGCGGAGCGGGTCCGGGTCGAGGTCGAGCCGCTGGTGGCGGCCGCCGGGCCGGCCCGCGGGGTGTGGCGGGGGCTGTTCGCCGGGCGGGAGCGGCGGGCACGGGCACAGGCGGCGGTCGAGCGGCTGGAGGAGGTGCTGGCGGAGTCCGGGACGCGGCAGGTCCCGGTGCTGCTGGCCCAGGCCTCGGTCGACCTGCTGCGCCCGCCGCTGGACCCGGTCGAGGCATGGACGGACTTCGAGCTCCGTTCGGCGGACTACTACGGCGTGCTCGGCGGGATCGCCGGGGAGGCCGGGGCCGAACTCGGCGCCGCCGAGGGGTTCCTGCCGGAGGTGCTGTCGGACCGGGTCCGGGCCGAGCCGCTGGACGACTCCCACTGCCGGGTCTCGCTGCGCGGCTACCAGTCGTTCGGGGCGCGCTTCGCGCTGGCCCAGAAGCGGGTGATCATCGGGGACGAGATGGGCCTCGGCAAGACGGTGCAGGCGATCGCCGTGCTGGCACACCTGCGGGCGCGGGGGAGCACCCACTTCCTGGTGGTCTGCCCGGCCAGCGTCCTGATCAACTGGACCCGGGAGATCGGGTCGCGCAGCACCCTGCGGGCGTACCGGGTGCACGGCCCGGAGCGTGAGGCCGCGCTCGCCGAGTGGCTCCGGGAGGGCGGGGTCGCGGTGGTGACCTTCGACGGGCTGCGGCGGCTGGAGGCGGCGGAGGTCGCGACGGCGGCCGCGGTCGGCATGCTGGTGGTGGACGAGGCGCACTTCGTCAAGAACCGTGCCGCGCAGCGCTCGCGGGCGGTGGCCGCCTGGGCGGAGCGGGTGGAGCGGGTGCTGTTCCTCACCGGGACGCCGATGGAGAACCGGGTGGAGGAGTTCCGCGCCCTGGTGCAGTACCTCCAGCCCGAGCTGGTGCCGCGGATCGGGTACGGTCCGGCGGTCGCGGGGCCGGCCGCCTTCCGCCGGGTGGTGGCCCCGGCGTACCTGCGCCGCAACCAGCGGGACGTGCTCACCGAGCTGCCCGAGCTCGTGCACGTGGACGAGTGGGAGGAGTTCTCGCCCGCCGACCTCGCCGCCTACCGTTCGGCCGTTGCGGCGGGCAACTTCCCGGCGATGCGCCGGGCCGGGTACGCGGAGCCGGAGGAGTCGGCCAAGCTGAGGCGGCTGCTGGAGATCGTCCGGGAGGCGGCGGACAGCGGGCTGAAGGTGGTGGTCTTCTCGTTCTTCCGCGATGTCCTGGCGGCCGTCCACACCGCCCTGGAGCGGCGGGCGTTCGGCCCGATCGACGGCTCCCTGGGGTCGGAGCGGCGGCAGTCGGTGGTGGACGAGTTCAGCGCCGCGCTCGGGCACGCGGTGCTGCTGTGCCAGATCCAGGCCGGGGGCGTGGGGCTGAACATCCAGGCGGCCTCGGTGGTGATCCTCTGCGAGCCGCAGGTCAAGCCGACCCTGGAGGAGCAGGCGATAGCGCGCTCCCGCCGGATGGGGCAGGTCCGGCGGGTACGGGTGCACCGGCTGCTGGCGGCGGACACCGTCGACCAGCGGATGCTGGACCTGCTGCGGGTGAAGGGCCGGCTGTTCGACGACTACGCGCGGCGCAGCGAGGTGGCGGAGTCGACTCCGGAGGCGGTGGACGTGTCGGAGCAGTCGCTGGCGGCACTGATCGTCGAGGAGGAGCAGCTGCGGCTGGCGGCCTCAGCGGACGGACCGGCAAGGGAGGGGGACGGACCGGCGGACGGGGGTGACGGCCCGGCGGACGGGGGTGACGGCCCGGCGGACGGATCGGCGGACGGGCCGGCGGCCGAGGAGGACGGTCACTCGTCGGCCAGCGCGCGCAGATAGGTGAGGACGGCGCGCACCCGGCGGTGGCCGGTGTCGGGGGTGGGCATGCCGAGCTTGCCGAAGATGCTGCCGATGTGCTTGTTCACCGAACTCTCGGCGAGGAAGAGCAGCCGGGCGATGGTCGGGTTGTTGTGGCCCTCGGCCATCAGGGCGAGCACCTCGCGTTCGCGCGGGGTGAGGGCGGCCAGCGGGTCGGGGCCGGCGTGGTGGGCCATCAGCTGGGAGATGACCTCGGGGTCCATCGCGGTGCCGCCCGCGGCGACGCGCGCCAGTGCCCGGAGGAACTCCTCGGCGCGGCCGACCCGGTCCTTGAGCAGGTAGCCGACGCCGGTGGCGCTCTGGGCCAACAGCTCGGCGGCGTAGGCGCGTTCGACGTACTGGGAGAGGATCAGGACGGGCAGCGCGGGTATCCGGCGGCGGGCCTCGACGGCGGCGCGCAGGCCCTCGTCGCGGAAGTCCGGCGGCAGCCGGACGTCGACCACGGCGACGTCCGGGCGCTGGTCGAGCAGGGCGGGCAACAGGTCGTCGCCGTGCTCGACGGTCGCGCACACCTCGTGGCCCTCGCTGTGCAGCAGCAGGACCAGGCCCTCACGGAGCAGGGCGTTGTCCTCGGCGATCAGGACCCGCACGGGACCTCCACCTCCAGTACGGTCGGGCCCCCGGGAGGGCTGGACAGACGGGTGCTCCCGTCGAACGCGGCGACCCGCCGGCGCAGGCCGGGCAGTCCGCTGCCGGTGCCCTCGACGGCGCCGCCCCGGCCGTCGTCCTCGACCCGGACGGCGATGGCGTCGGCGGTGATCCGCAGCCGGACGAGGGCGCGGCGGGCGCCGCTGTGCCGGGCGACGTTGGCGAGCGCCTCGGAGACCACGAAGTAGGCCGCGGCCTCGGCGGCGGCCGGTGCGCGGGGCGGCGGCCCGGCCGGGGGTAGGGCGTCGAGCTCCACCCGGGTGGGCACGGCGCAGCGGTCGGCGAGCGACCGGACGGCCTCGGCGAGGCCTCGGTCGGCGAGCAGCGGCGGGTGGATGCCGCGGACCAGGGCGCGCAGCGACTCCAGGGCCTGTTCGGCGACGAGCTGGGTGGAGTCCACCAACTCCGCTGCCTGTTCCGGGCGTTGGTCGAGGGCTCGGCGGATCATGCCGAGCCGGAGCGAGACGGCCACCAGGTTGGCCTGGGCGCCGTCGTGCAGGTCGCGTTCGATCCGGCGCAGTTCGGCGGCGTGGGCGTCCAGCGCCTCGGAGCGGGTGGTGGTCAGCTCCTGGACGCGCCGGGCGAGCGAGGCGCGGGGCCGGGCGACGAGCAGCCGGCGGGAGGCCCGGGCGTGCAGGTCGGCGATCGGCGCCAGCGCGGCCAGGGCGAGCGCGGCGTAGCCGATCCCGTCGGCCGCCGCGGCGGCCGACATCGGCCAGGAGTCGACGGTCAGCAGGATGATCTTCCCCCGCTCGTCCGGCAGCAGCTGCCACCAGATCGGCGCCGTCAGCCAGTTGACGGCGTGGCTGCACAGGGTGAGGGCGGCGCCCGCCAGGGCCGTCCCGGCGGTGCCGTGGGCGAGCAGCCAGAGCAGGTCCTTGCGGACGGCCGGGTCGCGCAGGGACGCCCGGTCGCCGTACGGAGTGCACGGCCGGTCGCCGCCCAGCCGGCGGCCGACCCGCCGCCGCTGGAACTCGGCGCAGTGGCGCAGCAGTCGCAGGGCGGGCGGGAGGAGCGGCAGGCCGACGCCGACCAGGCAGAGGGCGAGGACGACGAGGAGGAGGCAGAGCCCGACCAACGCGACCAGACCGGTGCCGAGGCCGAGGACGAGGTAGCCGGCGGCGGCGGGGGAGCGGCGCACCGCGGACCGTGCGACGGAGCGCAGGCCCGACCGGGTGGCGGACCGGGCGCTGGACCAGGCCGTGGCCGCGGCAATTCCTGGCGCCCGCACGATGGTTCAGTGCCTCCGAGCCCGCGGTCCGACTTTTCGATCACCCTAACACCGGCCCCGGAGCCGGCCGCGGCCCGGAGCCCTTCCCCCGGCGGCGGGGCCCCTCCACAATGGGGCGGTCGATCGCCGAGGTGGGGGGCCGGGATGGAGTGGTTGCCGGGGATCGGGGGAGCCCTGCTGCTCGGCGTGGTGACCAATCTGGTGTACGACTTCGCCAAGTACGGCGGCTCGCGGCTCGGCTCCCGGCCGCCGGCGCCGCGGGTCCGGCGGGCGAGCCTGACGACGGCGGCGCGGGCGCACGACGTGCGGGCGGACGGTCTGGCGCCGCTGGTCGTACCTCGTGCCGCTGGTGGCCCGGGAGGCCTGGCGGGCGGCGCAGCAGGAGCGGGGGTAGGGCGGAACCGGCGTTGCCGGAGTGAGAACGGTCCTTCCGGGAACGGGCGTTCCGCGGGGAACAGCCGGTTCGGGGGCGGGACGGCCGGTTCCACAGGGGAACAGCCGGTTCCGGGACGGGACGGCCGGTGTTCCGGGGCGGCACGGGACCGCTCAGCCGACGGCGGCCCGCCAGTCCGCCGGCCCGCTGGCCGGAAGGTGTCCGGGCAGCCCCGGCGTCCAGCGCTTGGAGCCGTCCGGTAGCACGGCCAAGGCCTCGACGCCGGCCCGGCGGGCGGCCCAGGCGAGGGCGCGGTCCGGGCCCATGGCGAAGGCGGCGGTGGCCCAGGCGTCGGTGCGGGCGATGCCGGTGCCAGGCGAGCCGACCAGGGTGAGCGAGGCCAGGCCGTCGACCGGGCGGCCGGTGTGCGGGTCGAGGATGTGCGCGCCGCGCTCGGCGGTGCCCGAGGTGGCCACGGCGAGACCGTGGCCGGCCAGGACGGCGGCCAGCAGTCCGGGGCGGCGGGGGTCGGCCACGCCGATCCGCCACGGCCCGCCGGCGGTCTGCACGTCCCCACCGCCGCTGACGCAGTACTGCCGGGCGCCGGAGGAGCGCAGCAGCTCGGCCGCCCGCTCGACCGCCCAGCCCTTGACCCAGCCGCTGGGGTCGAGCCGGCCGCCGGGCCGCTCGGTGAAGTACCCGTCGGTCTCGGCGGCCACCTCACGGCAGGCCGCCAGGACGGCGGGGACCTCCGGCGCGCAGTCGGCCAGGTCGAGTTCGCCCCGGTCGAGGCGGCTGATGTCGCTGTCCGCCCGGTAGGGGGAGAACACCGCGTCGAGCCGGTGCAGCCGCTCGGCGATCCGCTCCACCACGGCCGGGGTGCCCGGGCCCGGGTCGCGCACGGTGACCGAGAAGACCGTCCCCATCACGGGCTCGGCGTGGCGGAGCACGGCGCCTCAGCCCTTGGCCCGGTCGAGGGCGCTCTGCAGCGAGCGGACGTAGCCGTCGCTGGTGTACGTCGCGCCGCTGACCACGTCGATCTGCGCGCTCTGGGCGGATATCGCCTCCTGGTTGAGGATCGGCAGCGCGGAACCGTTGATCTCGCGGTCGCGCCGCTCGGAGTTCGGGTACTTGACCACGTCCACGGCGGTGATCCGGCTCCCCGCCAGGGTGACCTGGACCTGGACCGGGCCGTAGCGGGTGTTGACGGTGTTGCCGCTGACCTTCCGGGTGGCGCCCGGGGCGGCGGCGGGCGCGGACGGCGCCGGGGAGCCGGCCGGGCCGGGGGAGGCGGCGGTGCCCGCCGACGGTTGCGAGACGTCGGACCCGGACCCGGCGGCGGAGCCGGAGCCCGACCCGGAACCGGCCGCGGGCCCGGAGCCGGAGCCCGGGCCCGAGCCGATCACCGGCGTGGGCCCGGCCGCCTCGTGCGGCTTGAGGGACAGCAGCAGCACCACCCCGGCCGCGGTGGCGGCGCTGGTGACGACGGCTCGGCGCATGGAAATCGACGCTCCTCAGGTGCTCGGTGAGCCGGACCGGCTCAGAACGAAAAGCTCTCGTGGTGGATGCGGCCGGGCCGCACCCCTGCCGCCCGCAGCGCCCGCACGGCCTCCTGGGCCAGGGCGTCAGGGCCGCACAGGTACACCTCGTGCTCGGCGAGGTCCGGGACCAGCCGGGCCAGCGCGGCCCCGAGGTCGCCGACCTGCTCCCGCGAGCCGAGCAGTTCGTGCACCGCCGCACCGCGCCGCCGGGCGACCTCGGCCAGCTCCACGCGGAACAGTACGTCCTGCGGTCGCCGGGCCCGCTGGACCAGGGTCAGCTCGCCCGGCAGCGTCTCGAACAGGGCGCGCAGCGGGGTGATCCCGACCCCCACGCCGAGCAGCAGCACCCGGCGCCGGCGCAGCCGCCGCCCGGTGAACGCCCCGTACGGGCCCTCGGCGCGCACCCTGGTCCCCGGGCGCAGGGCGGCCACCGCGGCACTGTGCCCGCCGAGGTCCTTGACGGTGAAGCGCAGGAAGCGGGGGTGCGGCGGCGCGGACAGCGAGTACGGGTTGGCGGCCCAGCGCAGCCCGGGCGCCTGGAACTGGAGCCGGAAGAACTGGCCCGGCTCGGCGCCCAGCTCGTCCAGCCGCCGCCCGGTCAGGAACAGCGACACCACGCCGGGGCCCTCCGGCCGCACCTCGGCGACCTCCAGACGGTGGCGCCGGTCGAGCAGCCACGGCCGGAGCAGCCGGAACCAGCCGAGCAGCGCCGCCGTGCCGAAGTAGAGCGCGTACCAGGCGGCCTGGCCGGGGCCGCCCGCCAGGTCGGCGCCGGTGACCAGCTGGTGGGAGAAGGCCAGCGCGACCGCGAGGTAGGTCGCCAGGTGCAGGTAGTACCAGGTCTCGTGGGCGAGGCGGCGGCGGGCGATCCGGGCCGAGACCGCGCCGGTGCCGAACAGCAGCAGGGTGCCCAGGGTGGCCTTGAGCATCTCGGGGTAGTGGAAGACGAGCTCCACGCCCTCGCCGATCAGCCCGCGCCCGTCGGTCAGCGCGTAGCCCCAGGTGACCGTGAGCACGTGCACCGCGACCAGCGCCACCATCCAGCGCCCGCCGAAGGCGTGCCAGCGGGCCAGCCGGTCCGCGCCGACCCCGCGCTCCACCGGCGGCATCCGGGCCATCAGCAGGATCAGCACCGGCGCGGCGTACCCGGCCAGCAGGCCGGTGATCCGGCTCGCGTCGGTCAGCCAGCCGGCCGCACCGACCACCGCGGGGGTGTCCTTCCACCAGAGCGCGAGCACGCCGAGCGCGCCCACCGCGATCAGGACGAGCGCCGCGCGCGGGTCCAGGGCGAACGGCGCACGCGGCGCCGCCCGGTGCCCGGGGCGGTCGGGTGCCGCCCGGTGCCCGGGCCGCGACGTCGGTGCGGCGGCAGTGCTCATCGGGAACCTCCTCAGCCCCGGCGGCGAGTGCCGCCGAGGCCGCCCACGATCGCACCGCAAGCTCTGAGCCGGCTCTGAGTCGACTCAGAGCCGAGCCGCCACGGCAGTCGCCCGCGGCATCATCGTCCCAGGTCAAAGCCGATGGGGCGGTCTACGAACCGGCTCCCGAGGTCTCACCGGTTTCTCATCGGGACCGGCCAGGATGAACAATGCCTGCACCGACCCGAGGGAGATGATCCATGGACGACGCCGCCGACCGTCCGGAGTGGCGGGTCCTGGTCGTCGACGACGAGCCGGACCTGGTCGAGGTGGTCTGCGGGGCCGTCCGCTACGAGGGCTGGCAGGCACGCGGCGTGACCACCGGCCTGGCCGCCGTCGAGGCCGCCGCGGCCTGGCGCCCGCACGCCGTGGTGCTCGACGTGATGCTGCCGGACCTCGACGGCCTGGAGGTGCTGCGCCGTGTCCACGCCGAGCAGCCCGAGGTGCGGGTGCTGTTCCTCACCGCCCGGGACGCCGTCGAAGAGCGGATCGCGGGCATCGCGGCCGGCGGCGACGACTACGTGACCAAGCCGTTCAGCCTCGCCGAGGTGGTCGTCCGGCTGCGCGGCCTGCTGCGCCGCGCCGCCCCGCCCGCCGCGACCAGGCAGCCGCCCCCGCACGCCCTGGTGCTCGGCGACCTCGTCCTGGACGAGCGGGCCCGTGAGGTCACCCGGGGCGGGGAGACGATCGAGCTCAGTCCGACCGAGTACGCGCTCCTCGCCCACCTGCTGCGCCACCCCCGGCAGGTGCTCAGCAAGGCGCAGATCCTGGACGCCGTCTGGTCGTACGACTTCGGCGGACAGGCGCACATCGTGGAGCTGTACATCAGCTACCTGCGCAAGAAGGTGGACGCCGGCCGCAGTCCGATGATCCACACGGTGCGCGGCGCGGGATACCTGATCAAGGCCGCGCCGTGAGGCTCCGCGTCCCGCACGCCCGGCTGCTGCCCCGCACCCTGCGTGCCCGGCTGATCGCCGGCCTGCTGGTGCTGCTCGTGGTCACCTGCGCCGCCGTCGGCTTCGCCACCACGGCGGCGCTGCGCCACTTCCTGGTCGACCGCCTGGACCAGCAGCTCGCCGAGTCCGGCGGCCGCTATGCCGCGAGCCTGGAGCACACCGGCCAGGGCGCCGGCCCCGACACCCGGGCCCAGACCCCCGGCACCCTCGGGGTGCGGCTGCTGGCCGGGAAGGTCACCGCCGCGGGCGTGGTCGACGGGGACGCCGACGACGTGGACGACCCCGGCGACGAGGACGACCGGGTCGGCTTCACCTCCGCCCAGCAGCGGGCGCTGGCCGCGCTGCCCGTCGGCGGACCGGCCCACTCCCTCGACCTCGGCCGGACCCTGGGCCACTACCGGGTCCGCGCGGTCGCCGGACGGGACGGCGACGTGCTGGTCAGCGGCCTGCCGCTGCGTCCGGCCGAGGACACCGTCGACCGGCTGGAGACCCTGGAGCTCACCGTCTTCGCGATCGCCGTCGCCGCGGCCGGCGCGGCCGGGGCCGTCTGGGTCGGCTTCTCGCTGCGCCCGCTGCGGAGGGTGGTGGGCATGGCCGAGCGGGTCGGCGCGCTGCCGCTCGCCAGCGGGGAGGTGATGCTCGCCGAACGCGTGCCGGACGACGACCCGCGCACCGAGGTCGGCCGGGTCGGCGCCGCGCTCAACCGGATGCTCGGGCACGTCGGCGACGCGCTGGCCCGCCGTCACGCGGTGGAGGAGCGGCTGCGCGGCTTCGCCGCCGACGCCAGCCACGAGCTGCGCACACCGGTCGCGACGGTCCGGGGCCACGCCGAACTGGCGCTGCGCCACCCCGGGCCGGTGCCGGAACCGGTGCGGCACTCGCTGGAGCGGATCGACGCCGAGGCGGTGCGGATGGGGGCGATCGTCGAGGACCTGCTGCTGCTCGCCCGGTTGGACGCCGGCCGTCCGCTGGCCGCGGAGGAGGTGGACCTGACCCGGATCGCCCTCAACGCGGTGGCCGACGCCCGCGCCGCCGGGCCGGAGCACCGCTGGCGGCTGGTGCTGCCCGAGGACCCGGTGCTGGTGCGCGGCGACGAGCACCGGCTGAGCCAGGTGACGGCCAACCTGCTGGCCAACGCCCGGACCCACACCCCGCCCGGCACCGAGGTCGGGCTGAGTCTCCGACAGGTGGACGGTCAGGTCGAGTTGAGCGTCACGGACGACGGACCGGGGATCGCGCCCGAGCTCGTCGACCGGGTCTTCGAGCGCTTCGTCCGGGGCGACCGGGCCCGCTCCCGCGCCACCGGCTCGACCGGGCTCGGCCTGGCGATCGTCCGGGCCGTCGTCCGGGCACACGGCGGCGCGGTGACGGTGGCCAGCCGGCCCGGCCGCACGGAGTTCACCGTCCGGCTGCCGTGACGGCTGCTGTGCCCGCGGCGGTCGCGCCCGCGGCGGTCGCGCCTGCGGTGGTCGTGCCCGCGGCGGTCGCGCCTGCGGTGGTCGTGCCCGCGGTGGCCGCGTCTCCGGCGGTGCGGAAGCGCTGCCGGTAGTCGGTCGGGGTGATGCCCAGGCCGCGGCGAGCAGGTGGCCGCCGCCTGCGCGACCCGGCCGCTGGAGTCGGCGGGCACCGAGCTCACCGCCGCCCAGGTCCACCGCGGCGCGCTCACGACGATCGGCGACCTGTACGGCGTGGTGGTGGAGACCCCGGCCGACCTCGGCTGAGGCCGGGAGCCGCCGGGAGCCGCCGGGAGCCGCCGGGAGCCGCCGAAGACCGCTGGGAACCCCGGCCCCCCGCTCCCGGATCGCCACCGATCCGCGCCCGCCTCGTTGACCACGAGGCGCACGGTGTCGGCGGAGGCGGGGTACGGGCATGGCGGGGAACCAGGCGGCGGCGGGCGTGGACGGCCCGCCGGAGCTGCGGGAGTCGTACCGGCTCTGCGAGCGGGAGGTGGCGGGCCATCTCCCGCTGCTGCGGGGGATCAGCGACCTGCTGCCGCCCGAGGTGCGGCCGTGCCTCCACGCCGTCAGCGCCTTCGCCTCCCGGTCCGGCCGGATCGCCGACGAGGGCGACGGCGGTGCGGTCGACGCCGCCGCGGATGCCGCCGTCGACCGGGGGCACCGGTTCGCCCGCTGGCGGGCCGACACCCTGGCCGAGCTGGCGGCCGGTCACAGTGAGCACCCGCTGCGCCGGGCGTTCGTGGACACCGCGCGCCGCTGGGAGCTGGACCCCGCGCTGGTCGAGGAGCACCTGGACGCCACCCGGGCCGACGGTGCCCGCCCGCCCGCCTTCGAGACCCGCGCCGACCAGCGCCGTCACCTGCGGGGCGTCGCGGGGGCGATCACCGAGCTGTGGGCGCCGCTGCTGGGTGCGCCGGGCCCGCGGGCGGCGGGGGCGCTGTCCGCGTTGGGGGAGGCCTGGCAGCTGGCCGACCTCCTGGCGAGCCTCCCGCCCGACCTCGCGGCCGGCCGCTGCTACCTGCCGCGGGAGGACCTGCGCCGGCTCGGCCTGACCGTCCCCGGCCTGACCGTCCCCGGCCTGACCGTCCCCGGCCACGATGCCGCCCGGCAGACCGCCCGGCAGACCGCCCTGGACGAACTGGTCGAGAGCCAGCGGGACCAGCTGCACGACCTGCTGGACCAGGCCCTGCCCGCCACCTGGCTCGCCGCCCCCGACTGCCGCCCGTTCCTGCACGCCATGCTGCTCGGCGCCCAGCTCCAGCACGACGAGGTGGCCCTGCTGCGCTCGCGCGTCCTGACCGAGGGCCTCACCCCGCTGAGCTCCGACGGCACCACCCCCCACCGCCGCGCCCGCCCCGCCCCGCCGGCCGCCGGGACGCCCGCCCATGTCGCCGTGATCATGGACGGCAACCGCCGCTGGGCCGAGGCCCGGCGGCTGCCCGCCGAGCAGGGCCACCAGGCCGGGCAGCGGGCCGCGCTGCGCCTGGTCAACGCGGCGCTGCGGCTGGGTGTCCGGCACCTGAGCCTCTACGCGTTCTCCACCGAGAACTGGGACCGGCCGTCCGGGGAGCTGGCCGCGCTGTTCGACTCCATGGCCGACGGCATCGCCCGCAGCGCGGAGGGCCTGCACGCGCTCGGCGTGCGGATCCGCTGGTGCGGCAGGCGGGACCGGGTGGACGAGTCGCTCGCCTCCGCGATCGCGCTGGTGGAGAGCCTGACGTCCAACAACGGCACACTGACCCTGACGGTCTGTGTGGACTACGGCGGCCGGGAGGAGCTGGCCGCCGCCGCACGGGCGTTGGCCGCGGCGGCGGTGGCCGGCGAGATCCGCCCGGAGGCGATCGGCCCGGCCGACCTCGCCCGGCGTCTGTACGCCCCGGACCTGCCGGACGTCGACCTGCTGATCCGCACCTCCGGGGAGCAGCGGATCAGCAACTTCCTGCCCTGGCACCTCGCCTACGCCGAGCTGCTGTTCGACCCGACGCCGTGGCCCGACTACGACCTGGCCCGGCTGCGCGGAGCCGTCCGCGCCTACGCGGCCCGTGAGCGGCGCTTCGGCGGCGCGGTGCCCGCCCAGTCCCGCGGGCTCCGCGAGCCCTGGCAGCCCTGACGGCCCCCGCAGCCCTGACGGCCCCGGCGGACCTTCAGGCCCCGGCCGCGGCTGCTGCTCCTGCTGCTCTACTGCTACTGCTTCTCACTGCTCGGCCGGCGGAGGCGTGTACGTCCCCTGGGCCGTGACGTACGCCAGCACCGTGTCCACGGTGACCGGGTGCGCGCCGTAGTTCGCGGTGTACGCGTCCACCGCCTGCTGGGTGGGGCGCAGCGGCACCCCGCTGAGCCGGACCTTCATCGGTTGCCCGGCCGGCACCGGCTCGGCCGTCAGCTTCCCCTCCGTCAGGCCGCAGTGGAAGGCCGAGCGGTGCCCCATCTCCGCCCCGCTGACCTCGCACCGGCCGGAGGCGAGGCTGTCCTTGATCGCGCCGGCCAC
Source organism: Kitasatospora sp. NPDC056651 (assembly GCF_042792155.1). Taxonomy (NCBI): domain Bacteria; kingdom Bacillati; phylum Actinomycetota; class Actinomycetes; order Kitasatosporales; family Streptomycetaceae; genus Kitasatospora; species Kitasatospora sp. NPDC056651. The sequence goes on from NZ_JBHTWX010000056.1 coordinate 23,176, forward strand.
GTTCACCACTCGGTAGACACCCTTGGACGTCCGGACCGAGACCCCGCCGTCCAGTGCCCCGTCACCGTGCACCTTCGGCGGGTTCGCGAGGGACGGGTCGCCGGTGGCCGAGCGGATCGGCAGGCGTACGGCCGGTCCCCGGCGGTCCAGCACCACGCGCGCCGGGGCGACGACGTCCACCATCGCCTGGAAGCGGTCCAGTTGCGCCTGCGCCTCGGGTGTCCAGCGCACCTCCACCCAGCCGTCGGTGAGGGTGCCCAGCCTTCCGGAGCGGTCGGTGCCGCCGTCAACGGCACCGGCCGCGGTCCCAGTGAGCCACCCCAGCAGCGGGGTGGCCAGTGCCGCGCCCAGCAGCGACCGTCGCGTCGTGCTCATCGTTCCGAACCGTCCTTCCCGGGCCGTCCGGCACGGCCCTGGGACGGATCATCCGTCCACCGACCGTCTTCGACGGCGGCCGGGCGGGCGAAACCACCCGTGTGGGGGGAGCGCGGAGTCGTCCCGGGTTGTTCGTCGGGGCCCATGAGCCCCCGGGGACCGCCGCCCGCCGGGTGTCAGGTCCGGCGACAGGGTGCCCCGTCCGGAGGGCGGGCGGCCCGGCGGGCCGGCCGGACGCCCCGGGTCGTGTGCCTCCCTCAGCGGCCCGGCGCCCGGCGGGGCTGGGGCGGGAGCGGAAGGGTGAGGGCCTCGGGGGAGGCGGGCGGGAGGGCGAGAGCGGAGGCGGTCTCGTCGGGGAGGGGGTGGAGGCCGAGGAGGGCGGTGGTGAGGCGGGTGGTGGCGCGGTGCCAGTCGGGGATGCGCTGGAGCATGGCGTGGCCGCTGCCGGTGACGGTGTAGCCGCAGACCCGGGCGCCCGCGGCGCGGCTGCGGGCGGCGAAGGCACGGGTCTCGGCGGGCGGGGTGACGGTGTCGCGGTCGCCGTGCAGCATCAGGACGGTGCGTCCGGCGAGTTGGTCGCACGGGTCCTCGACGGGGCACCACGGCGCGAGGGCGACCAGGCCGGTGACGGACGGGTGCCCGCCGGCCTGGAGCGCGGCGCGGCCGCCCATCGAGTGGCCGATCAGGACGGTCGGCACCGGTCCGAGCAGCGCGGTCAGCTCGTCGAGCGCGGCGGTCGCGTCCCGGGCGGCGTCGGCCCGCTCGCCGTTCCAGCCGCGGTGGCGGTAGCGGACGGTGGCGACGGCGATCCCGGCGTCCGCGGTCGCCCTGGTCAGGCCGCGCAGGAAGCCGTGCATCCGCAGCAGCGGGAGGTTGAGGCGCCCGGGCCGGGCGAGGTTGTGCTCCTCGCCGCCGTGCAGCACCAGGACGGCGGCCCGCGCCGCCTCGGGGCGGACCCGCCAGTGCGGCGCCCGGTGGTCCACCGGATGCCCCGCCGTCGTGCTGTTCGTCGTCGTACCGGTCACCGTCGCACCGTCCTGTCCGCCCCGCCCCGCCCCGCCCCGTCCGCCCCGCCCCGCCCCGTGGCCCGTCCCCGGACCGCCACTGTACGCGTGCGGACCGCCGCGGGGTTCACCCGAGGGGAGCATCCCGGACACCGGGCGCGCGCGGCCGGACCGGGTGCCTGCTATCCACGAAGTGGGGGGCCCGCGGTGCCCGCTCGTGGTGCCGTGTCATCGAGTGGAGGACGCCGTGGCTCAGCAGCTCGCACTGTCCGTCGACTTCGGATCGGGCTTCACGGAGGCCTGGGCGAAGATCGCCAAGTTCATCCCGCAGTTCATCGCCTTCCTGGCGATCCTGGTCGTCGGTTGGTTCGTGTCCAAGGCGATCGCCAAGGTCCTCGACCGGGTGCTGAGACGACTCGGTTCGGAGCGGGTCGCGGAGCGCTCCGGGATGGCCGCCCGCCTGTCCGGTTCCAAGTACGACATGACCGGCATCATTTCCAAGGTCGTCTACTACATCGTCCTGCTGATGGCCCTGCAGCTGGCGTTCGGCGTCTTCGGCCCGAACCCGATCAGCACGATGATCCACAGCATCGTCGCCTGGCTGCCGCGGGGCATCGTCGCCGTCGTGATCGTGGTGGTCGCGATGGCCATCGCCAACGGCGTGCGCGACATCGTGGGCAGCTCGCTCTCCGGGGCCTCCTACGGCCGGACGGTCTCGACCCTGGTCTGGGCGTTCATCGTCGGCCTCGGCGTGATCGCCGCACTGGGCCAGGCCGGGATCGCCACCGCGATCACCGGGCCGGTGCTGATCGCCGCGCTCGCCGCCATCGTCGGCGTGCTGGTGGTCGGTGTCGGCGGCGGCCTGATCCTGCCGATGCGCCAGCGCTGGGAGCGGTGGCTGGACGGCGCCGAGCGGGAGACGGCCCGGCTCCGTGGCAACGCCTACCAGGCCGGACGTTCCGACGTGCTGTCCAACCAGCCGGTCCGGCCGACCACCCAGACCGGCCCGGGCAACCCGCCCGTCCAGGGCATCGAGGGCGACGAGCCCCGGTGACCCCGGGAGCTCACACCTCCAGCAGGCCCTGTTCGCGCACCAGCCAGCAGATGGCGGTGAGCCGGAGCACGGCGTAGTCGTGGCCGACCGGCTCCCGCCAGCCGATCTCGGCGAGCGCGTCCAGGAAGCCCAGCGCGTAGTCCGACAACTCCTCACGGTCCAGGGGCCGGGGCGCGAGCTCCGGTCCCTGCGCGTACAGCAGCTCCCGCAGCATCGCCGTGTGCTGGTCGACCGCCGCGACGAAGCCGGGCTCGAAGGCGAACTCGGCCAGCCGGGGCGTGAAGGCCGTCACGATGCCGGGCAGCGGACAGCCCGCCGGCTCGTCGGGAGAGCGCCGGAAGGAATCGTCGGAGGTCGCGAACATCCGTCCACCGTAGGCGAGCCCCGGGGCGGGAACGGACGCCCGTGACGCTTCCGTGCTGAGACCTTGGCCACCTCGCGCGCCCGCCGGGAACGCTCCGTGGTCCGGCGGATCCGCTGCGCCCACCGGGTGGTCCGTATCACAATGGCCGGCATGGATCTCCGCATCTTCACCGAACCCCAGCAGGGCGCGAGCTACGAGACGCTCCTCGAGGTCGCCCGCACCGCCGAGCAGCTCGGCGCCTTCAGCGCGTTCTTCCGGTCCGACCACTACCTGAAGATGGGTGACGCCTCCGGGCTGCCGGGGCCCACCGACGCCTGGATCACGCTGGCCGGCCTCGCCCGGGACACCAGCACCATCCGCCTGGGCACCCTGATGACGGCCGCCACCTTCCGGCTGCCGGGTGTCACCGCGATCCAGGTCGCCCAGGTGGACGCGATGAGCGGCGGCCGGGTCGAGTTCGGCCTCGGCGCCGGCTGGTACGAGGCCGAGCACGCCGCCTACGGCATCCCCTTCCCGAAGGAGAAGTTCGGGCGGCTGGAGGAGCAGCTGGCGATCATCACCGGGCTGTGGAACACCAAGCTCGGCGACACCTTCGACTTCGCCGGCGAGTACTACACGCTGACCGACTCGCCCGCGCTGCCCAAGCCCGCCCAGGAGCACGTGCCGGTGCTGGTCGGCGGCTACGGCCCCCGGCGCACCCCGGCCCTGGCCGCCCGCTTCGCCGACGAGTTCAACCTGCCGTTCGCCCCGACGGACGTCACGGCCGCCCAGTTCGGTCGGGTCCGCGCCGCCGTCGAGGCCGCCGGGCGTGCGGCCGACGACCTGGTCTACTCCAACGCCCTGGTGGCCTGCGTCGGCCGGGACGACGCCGAGGTGGCCCGCCGGGCCGCCGTGATCGGCCGCGAGGTGGCGGAGTTGAAGGAGAACGGCCTGGCCGGCACCCCGGACGAGGTGGTGGAGAAGATCGGCCGGTACGCGGCGGTCGGCAGCCAGCGGATCTACCTCCAGATCCTCGACCTGGACGACCTGGACCACCTGGAGCTGATCGCCTCCCGGGTCGCCCCGCAGCTCGGCTGACGCCCGGCGCCGGGTCGTCCGTACCGGCTCCGAGCTCCGCCCTTTACTCGCTCTTGGGATTGCGCCATGCTCCAGGAGGGGGGACGGGACGGCGGCGGGAAACGGCGGGGGAGGCCGGGTGCGCGGGACGAGAGCGGTGCCGGCGGCGGTGCCACGGGTGCCGCCGCCGCGCCCCGCCGGGGAGCACGGCGTGCTGTCCGTGTCGCAGGACCCGCCCGCCCGGTACGAGCTGCGCGGCCCCGGGCCGGCCGTGCTGCGGTACCCGGCCGGGGACCTGCTGGTCGTCACCGGCCTGCCCGGCAGCGGCAAGAGCACCCTGATGCGGCGCTGCGTCCGCGCCCCGCTGATCGACTCCCAGTCGGTCCGCGAGCAGTACGCGGCCCGGCTGCCCGGCCGCCTGCCGTACGTGTTCTACCGGCCGCTCGCCCGGCTGGCCCACTACCGGCGGCTGCGCCGGGCCGTGCTGGACGGCGGCCCGCTCGCCGTCCACGACTGCGGGACCCAGCCCTGGGTGCGGCGCGGGCTGGTCCGGGCCGCCGCCCGGCAGGGCCGCCGGGTGCACCTGCTGCTGCTCGACGCCGATCCGGCCGAGGCGCTGGACGGGCAGCGGCGGCGCGGTCGCGGCGTCTCGCGCTACGCCTTCGCCCGGCACCGGGCGGTGGTGGCCCGGCTGCGCCGCCGGACCCTGGAGGCCGGACGGCTGCCGGCCGGCTGTGCGTCGGCCGTGGTACTCGACCGGGCCGCCGCGCGCGCCCTGCGGGAGATCGACTTCACCGCGTCGTAGTCTCGGCGAGTCCGCGCCGGGCGCCACCGGCGGGTCCGGCCGGAGCAGGCCCGGGGCGCGGCCGAGACTCCGTCAACTCCCGCCGACAGGAGCGCAGATGCGCCGTACTGCCCGGGTGCGCCCGCGTGCCCCCCGCCTGTTCCCCTGCGCCGCCGCGCTGGTCGCCGCGGCCGGACTGAGCCAGTTCGCCGCACCGCCCGCGCACCGTGCCGTCGTTGCTCCGCCGGCCGCGTGCGAGGACGGCGCCGGCGCGGCGGACGCCGCGGCCCGGCTGCCGGCCGGCGGCCCGGCGGGGCGGGACCCGAACGAGGTGAGCGCCGAGGAGGCCCGGGCGATGCAGGCCGACCTCGAAGCGCGGCTCGGCGAGCTCGGTGCCGCGCGGACCCGGGCCCTCACCCCGACCACCGTCCCGGTCTACTTCCACGTGATCCACTCCGGTGGCGACGGGCGGCTGGACCAGAGCGCCGTCACCGCCCAGATCGACCACCTCAACGCGAGCTACGGCGGCCAGGGCGAGGGCAACACCCCGAGTGGGTTCCACTTCGAACTGGTCGGCACCGACTGGACCGACAACGCCTCCTGGTACACCGGCATGACCCCCGGCTCGGCCGCCGAGCAGCAGATGAAGACCGCCCTGCGCAAGGGCGACCAGGGCGCCCTCAACCTCTACACGGCCCTGCTCGGCGACTCCCTGCTCGGCTGGTCGACCTTCCCGAACGCGTACCGGGCGGATCCGGTCCAGGACGGCGTGGTGGTGCTGGACGCCTCCCTGCCGGGCGGCGGAGCCACCCACTACGACGAGGGCAACACCGCGACCCACGAGATCGGCCACTGGCTCGGCCTCTTCCACACCTTCCAGAACGGCTGCCGGGCGCCGGGCGACTACGTGGACGACACCCCGCCCGAGCGCACCGCCGCCTCCGGCTGCCCGGAGGGCCGGCACACCTGCTCCGGCCCGGGGCTGGACCCGATCCACAACTTCATGGACTACAGCTACGACTCCTGCATGACCCAGTTCACCCCGGGGCAGGCCCAGCGGATGGCCAACATCTGGGCGGCCTACCGAAGTTGAGGTCACACCCGGGAGGCGTCGCCGGGGCGTCGGGGGCTCAGCAGAAGACGACCAGACAGAGCAGCCGCCGGCCGCCGGAGGCGCGGAACTCGTACGCCAGGTACTCCAGGGCGGTGGCTTCCAGCCAGGCGGCCGGGCGTTCCTCGGGCGTGAGCAGGGCCGGCACGAAGTGGCCCGGGGAGGTCTCCTCCAGCCGGCCCCACAGGCCCAGCGTCATCTCCTCCGCCTCGGCCGCGAGCCGCTTGGCCAGCCGCCGGTCCACCGGCCCGCGGGCCAGCCGCCAGTAGCAGCCCCCGGCGTCCACGAAGCCGCCCGAGGCGACCGGGTCGTGCAGGTCCCAGCGCTCACCCGCCTCCTCCTTCGGCGGCAGGGCGGCCAGGACCTCGGCGAAGCCGCCGGTACGGCGGCGGGGTTTGCTCGGCATCCGGGCAGTCTCCCAGCTCCGGGGCGCCGGTCGCACAGGAATTGAATGCGACGGGGGCCTCCCGGCGTGGCAGATACCGATCGTTTGTCCGATTTGATCTATGTTCTGAGGGTCGGTACCGATCAGGAGCAAGGAGCAAGCCATGAGTGCGAATCCCCGGATCGTCGTCGGTGTGGACGGCTCGCCCGCCTCGGAGCAGGCGCTGAGCTGGGCGATCGACTACGCGCGGGCCGTCGGCGGGACGGTCCACGCCATCGCCGCCTGGGAGTACCCGGCCTTCTACGGCTGGGCCGGACAGGGCGTGCCGACCGTCGAGACCTTCAACCCCGAGGAGATCGCCGGGAAGACCCTCACCGACACCGTCGTCAAGGTGGCCGGTGACGACGCGGGCGTGCGGATCACCGAGAGCGTGACGCCCGGCAACGCCGCCCGCGTGCTGCTGGAAGCCGCCAAGGGCGCCGCGCTGCTCGTCGTCGGCAGCCGCGGCCTGGGCGGCTTCTCCGGCGTGCTGCTCGGCTCGGTCAGCCGCCACCTCACCGAGCACGCGCCCTGCCCCGTGGTCGTCGTGCGCGAGGCCCACGGCGACGCGGAACAGCCGAAGTAGTCGAGGCGACGGCGGCCCCGGAGCACTGCGCCGGGGCCGCCGCCGCGCCCGGCCGCCACACGGACCAGAATGGAGACATGCCAGAAGGTGACTCCGTCTACCGCGTGGCGGCCCACCTGCACGAGGCCCTCGCCGGACAGCTGCTGATCGGCGCCGACCTGCGGGTGCCCGCGCACGCCACCGCCGACCTCGCCGGCCGCCGGGTGCTGGAGGTGGCCCCGCGCGGCAAGCACCTGCTCGCCCGCTTCGAAGGCGGCCTCACCCTGCACACCCACCTGCGGATGGACGGCCGCTGGGAGGTCTACCGCACCGGCGAGCAGTGGACCGGCGGCCCCGCCTGGCAGATCCGCGCCGTCCTCGCGACCGACCGGGGCGCCGCCGTCGGCTACCGGCTGCCCGTCGTCGAACTGCTGCGCACCGCCGACGAACGGCGGATCGTCGGCCACCTCGGCCCCGACCTGCTCGGCCCCGACTGGGACCCGGTCGAGGCCGTCCGCCGGCTCCTCGCCCACCCGGGCCGCCCGCTCGTCGAGGCCCTGCTCGACCAGCGCAACCTGGCCGGGATCGGCAACGTCTACGCCAACGAACTGTGCTTCGTCGCGGGCGTGACGCCGTGGACCGAGGTCGGCGAACTCCCGCACCCCGACCGGCTGGTGGAGCGGGCCCGGCAGATGCTGGAGGCCAACAAGCTGCGCCCCGGGCACATCACCACCGGCGACACCCGGCCCGGCTACCGGCACTGGGTCTACGGCCGGGCCGGGCGGCCCTGCCCGCGCTGCGTCACCCCCGTGGTGACCGGGCGCCAGGGCGAGCCGCCGCGCGACCGGGCGGTGTTCTGGTGCCCGTACTGCCAGCGCGGCCCGGCCCCGGACCTCAGGGGTGTTCGACCAGCGCGGGGTGGCGCGGGTCGTCCACCCGGACGGTGACGTCGGCGGCCTCGGCGGGGCCGGTCTCCGCCGCGTAGCGGGCGAAGGCGGGCAGCGTCCACTGCTGGTCGGCCGGGGTGCGGCGGGCCAGCGCGGCCGGGCCGAGCGCCAGGTGGACGGTCAGTTCCAGCGGCAGCCATCGCCCGAGCAGCAGCGCGCCGTCCAGCAACAGCACGCCGCCGGGCGGGAGTTCGGTGTACGGGGCGCGGGTCGAACGGTCGGTGACCGGGTCGCGCAGGGAGGACAGGACGCGGCCGCTGCCGCCCGGCTCCAGCGGGTCGAGGACCTCGCGCATCAGGGCGCCGTCGTCCAGCCAGAGGTCGTGGAAGGCGTCCGCGTCGTGGTGGCCGTACTCCAGCCGGATCGACGCCGGGCGCAGGAAGTCCGCCGCCGAGACCCGCAGCGTCGGGTGGCCTCGCAGCCGCAGCGGCTCCACCAGGGCGTCGGCGAGCACCTCGGGGCGGGCGGCCGCCGCGCCGTCCACGGCCACCCGCAGGTGGCGCCCGCCGGCGCCGGGCAGGGCGGCGACGCGGTCGGCGAGCAGCTCGGCCAGGTTGTCGGGGGAGATCGGGCGTACCTGCATCGGGCCATCCTGCCGTCTCGTGGCTTCCTTCGCGGCTCTCTTCGGGGTGCTCAGCGCAGCGGGAGGGCGTGCAGGACGTCGTCGTGGCCGAGGTAGAGGCGGTCCCGGTCGGCGGCGACCGTCCAGACGTCCTTGCCCGGGCCGGAGTCGCGGAAGGTCGGGCCCGGTTGGCCGGCCGTGGTGTGGATCGCGCTGACCCCGCCGGCCGCCGGGCCGGGGACGTACAGCGTGCCGTCGGCGACCACCGGACGGCTGCGGCGGTCCAGCGGGTCCGGCAGCCGGCAGGACCAGACCTGCCCGCCGGACCACGCGTCGTGGCCGGTGACGGTGCCCTGGTCGCGCAGGACGAGCACCCGGGGTCCGTCCTCGACGGGCGGCAGTGCCCGCCAGGACTCCCCCCGGGCGGGGGAGTGGGTCCAGCCCGTCTCGCCGGTGGGGCGCAGCATGCGCACGCCGCCGTTGCCGTCGGGGACGTAGATGCTGTTCGCGCCGGGGACGCACCAGCGCAGCTCCTCCTCGCCGGGGGCGGTCCACAGCTCGCGGCCGGTGGCGGCGTCCCGGGCCACCAGCTCGGTGCCGCCGCCGAAGACGCGGACGCAGACGAGGACGGGGCTTCCGACGTTCGTCGTGGGGGTGACGGGCCGTTCGTCCTGTTCGGTGCGGACCGTCCAGAGCAGGGACCGGTCGGCGACCCGCAGCGCGAACAGGTGGTGATCCGACAGGGGGCGGTCGGCCCGCGGTCGGCCCCAGGAGCTGCCGTAGAGGACGCCGCGGTCGTAGCCGGCGAGGCTGACCTGCCCCTGCAACTCGTCGGGCAGCGGCAGGCTCCAGTCGGCGGCGGGGTCGGTGAGGTGGCGCGCTTCCAGGTGGCCCTCGTGGACGGCGGCGAAGAGGTGGTCGGGCCCGATCACGACCTTGTCGAGCGGGGCGGGGTCGCTCGGCCCGCCACGGGCGGGCGGCGGGTCGAAGACCAGCAGGCGGCCGGGGGCGCCGGTGGCCGGGTCGAGGAGCTGGAGACCGCTCCTGGAGAGGTGGACGGGGCGGCCCGGCATGGCGGTCAGCCGCTCGGGGGTCATCGTCTCCGGGCCTCGGTAGGTCCACAGCGGGGTCGGGCCGGACAGCGCGGTCGGCGGCGGCCCGGTCGGCGCGGGCCGGGGGAGCGCCCCGCTGTCACCCGAACGGCCGAGCGCCCAGGCGGCTCCGCCCGCGGCGAGCACCCCGGCCCCGATCAGCAGCCCGCGCCGGCTCGGCCGCCCCCGCTCGGCGCCGCCCGCGATCACGTCCTCGCAGGCCCCGCCGCCGTCCGCGTCCCACTGCCACGACTTCTCCCGGACGGGCCCCTCGGACGACGGCGACTGCATGCGGTTCTCGCTTCCCCCACCGGCGGCCCCGTGCCGCCACCCGCCCGGAGGATATCGAACAGCCCCCGAACGATCCGGAGCCCCGCGACGCCCGTACGAGGGCTCGTACTAGGCTCTGGCACACAGCACCGGAACCGCCCGGCACCGCAGGGGAGGTACGCCGTGACGGCTGAGATGATCGCACCCGAGTGGATGCACCGGCAGATCACCAGCGAGCAGTACGACTCCTGGACCGATGAGCAGTGCGCGGGCATCGAGATCGTCGACGCGATGGTGGTCGTGTCCCCGAGTGCCTCCAAGCGGCACGACCGGCTCGCCCGGTTCCTGGCGAACGCCCTGGACGAGGCCGGCGGCGCCGAATGGAACGCCGACACCGACTTCGACGTCCGGCTGCAGGACGTGCCGCTGAACAACCGCCGACCGGACGTGGTGGTGTACCGCGCGGACACGATCGACGAGTCGCCGACCAGACCCGACCACGTGCTGCTGCTGGTCGAGGTGGTCTCGCCGGGTTCCGAGACCACCGACCGGGTGGTCAAGCTCGACCAGTACGCCAAAGCGGGCATCCCCTTCTACTGGCGGGTCGAGCAGGCCACCGGGCGGGTGCCGATCGTGCACACCTACGTGCTGGACGAGGCCGGGGCCGGCTACCGCGCCGGGGAGCTGTTCACCGGGCTGGTCAAGGCCGTGGTGCCGTACCCGGTGGCGGTGGACCTCTCCGGGCTCTGACGGCGGTGGTCAGTGCCGCTTCGGCGGGTGGTCCGCGAACTCCGCGAGGACGTCGGCGTGGCAGGGCAGCGGGGCGCACCAGCAGCCGAGGCGGTGGCCGCGCAGCGGCGGGACGAGGGCGAGCAGGTCGGGACGGTCGAGCAGGTAGGCGCGGTACTCGACGACCATCTCCTCCCGGGTCAGGTCCGGCCCCGGGTGGAACGGGCAGTGCAGCGGGGACTCGGCGAGGTGCCAGCCGCCGCGGTGCATCGCCCGGCCGACGTAGACGACGTCCCCGTACCCGGAGTCGTCGCGGTGGCCCTTGAGGTTGACCACGGTGGTGCGTCGGGAAGTGCTCGGCATGCCCTCCATGCTGTGGCAATCCGGGCCGCGGAGCAGCCCGCGGCCGCCGCGCCCTCGCCTTGACACCGCCCGGGGCCGGGCGTAGCACGGGAACATGCGCCATCCGCACGCGACCGGCGGGGCCGATGGGGCGCGGCCCCGCCCGGACCGGCCGCCGGAGCCCGGCGCCGCCGCGCGGGCGGGCCGGGCGCTCCCCCGGTCCGTCCGGGAGACGGCCGGGCAGGCGGACCAGCGGCGCGACGAGTTCCTCGCGCGGGCCGTGCGCCGGGTGCTCGGGTCCACCGGGGCGTACGGCGCGCTGGTGTACCTGCGCTCGCGGGACCGCCGGTCGCTGGTGCTGCGCACCATCGCGGGCGTGCCGCTGGCGGTGATGAGCCCGTTCCGGCGGGTGGCGGCGGCCGGGCCGCTGCCGGTCGCGGTCTGCTTCCGCACCGGGCGGGTGGTCACCCTCACCGACACCGAGGACACCATGCGCCGCTTCCCGCAGCTCGCGGTCGGACTGCCGTACGACTTCGCCTCCGCCTGTGTGCCGGTGGCGCACGGCGCGGAGCGGTTCGGGGTGCTGACCGGGCTGTGGCCGGCCTCGGACGAGGGGCTGCCGGATCCGGCGGCCCGGCGGCTGGCCAAGGTCGCCGCCCGGCTCGGCGGAGAACTGGCCGGGCTGGCGGAGCCCGGGCGGTCGGTGGAACCGGGCGGCGAGGTGTCCGTGGTCGACGTGCCGGTGTCGTCGATGCCGACCACCAGGGTCGGGCTGTTCGACTGGGACACCGCCACCGGGGCGCTCGCCGCCGACACGTGCTTCCGGGAGATCTTCGGCTTCGGCCCGGGCGAGTTCGACGGCACGGTGGCCGCACTGAACCGCCGGGTCGCCCCGGGCGACCTGCCGGAGTTCCGGGCCGCCGCCCGGATCGCGCTGGAGCGCGGCGAGGTGCTGGCCGCCCGGGTCCGGGTGCTCGGACCGGACGGCCTGCCGTACCCGGTGGAACTGTGGGCCCGGGTGCCGGCGGCGATCTCCGAGGCCCGCACCCACCTGGTCGGCGCGGTGCTGGACGTCCGGCGCCTGACCGGTGCCGCGGCCGCCGTCGAGCGGCTGCCCGAAGGACTGTTCTCGCTCGATCCGGACGGCCGGATCTGCTACGCCAACCGCGCCGTCGAACCACTGCTCCGGGCCCGCCGCGAGGACCTGCTCGGCCGCCACCCCTGGGAGGCGCTGCCCTGGCTCGCCGACCCCTTCTACGAGAACCGCTACCGCGCCGCCCAGCTCTCCCAGCGGCCCACCGCCTTCCTGGCCGCCCGCCCGCCGGACGGCTGGCTCGCCTTCTCGCTCTACCCGGACGCCCACGGCGTCACCGGCCGGGTGGTCGCGGCCGAGGCCCCGCCGGGCGCCGCCGAACCGCTCCCCGCCCCGCCGCCACCCGCCGCCCGCACCGGGGTCGGCGCCACCCATCACCTGCTCCAGCTGGCCAGCGCGCTCACCGAGGCGGTCACCGTGCGGGACGTCTGCCGGGCGGTCACCGAGGAGATCCTGCCGGCCTTCGGCGGCCAGGAGCTCGCCATCTACGCGGTGCGCGAGCAGCGCCTGCACCTGCTCTCCCAGACCGGCTACCCGGCCGGCTTCCTGGACGCCTTCGAAGGCCTGTCGATCGACGCCCGGGTGCCCGGCTCGGAGACGCTGCGCACCGGCACCCCGATCTTCTTCGAGTCGGTGCGCGACCTCGCCGCCACCTACCCCGGCCTGGCCCTGGACGAGATGGGCGCCTGGGCGTTCCTGCCGCTGATCGCCTCCGGCCGTCCGGTCGGCAGCTGCATCGTCGGCTTCGAACGGCCGCGCCCGTTCACCGTCGAGGAGCGCGGTCTGCTCACCGCCCTCGGCGGCTTCATCGCCCAGGCGCTGGAGCGCGCCCGGCTGTACGACGCCGAGTTCACCCTGGCCCGCGGCCTGCAGCAGGGGCTGCTGCCGCACCGGCTGCCCGAGGTGCCCGGCATCCGGATCACCGCCCGCTACCTGCCCGGCACCCAGGGCATGGAGATCGGCGGCGACTGGTACGACGCGATCGTCACCGGCGGGGACGTCACCCTGGTGATCGGCGACGTCGAGGGCCACAGCGTCGGCGCCGCCGCCGCGATGGGGCAGCTGCGCAGCGCCGTGCGCGCCTTCGCCACCGGCGGCGAACCGCCCGGCGAGGTGCTCGCCCGGACCAACCGGCTGCTGCTCGACCTCGACCCCGGGCTGCTCGCCAGCTGCTGCCTGGTCCGGCTCACCCCGGCCGCCGGCCTCGCCCGGATCGCCCGGGCCGGGCACCTCCCGCCGGTGCTGCGCCACCCCTGCGGCCGGGCCGAGGCGCTGTACGTCCCGGGCGGGCCGCTGCTCGGCGTGGACGACCGGGCCGACTACCCGGTCAGCGACCTGCGGCTGGACAGCGGAGCGGTGCTCGCCCTGTACACCGACGGGCTGGTGGAGGACCCGGCGGTGGCGATCGACCAGGGCGTGGACCGGCTGCGCGCCGCGCTGGCCCGGGCCGCGGCGGGGGAGGGGCTGGAGCAGGCGGCCGAGCGGCTGCTGCGCGAGGTCGGCTCGGCCCGCCGGGTGGACGACGTGGCGCTGCTGCTCACCGCCCTCGGCTGAGACCCCGCCGGCCGCACCCGCGCCGACCAGGCGACTTTCGTCGGTGCCGGGCATCGACGAAGGAGGACGGCGGGTGCCCCGGCCGGATCGATAGTCTCGACGGGTGGAAGCGATCGCACGGGCCTGGCACACGGCGGTACGGACGGCACTGCCGGGGCCCTGGCGGCCCCGCCGGGTGGTCGGCGAGGCGCTCGGCGCCCTGCTGATGGGCGGGTTCGCGGCGCTGTCGGAGGTGCTCCTCGACAGCGGCCTGGCCCTGTCCTTCGGCGTGGCCGTCGCCGTGCTGTGGGTGCTGCGCAAGGGGTTGCCGGCCACCGTGCTGCTCGTCGCCGCGACCCTGGCCGGCTGGTCGGGCGGGCCGATGCTGCTGCTGATCTGCGCGGGCTGGACCGCCGGGGCGCGGATCCGCCGGGTCTGGTCGCTGGTCGCCGCCTTCGTCGTGGGCTGGGTGCTGTTCACCGTGTCGGGCGTGCTGAAGGACGTCGCTTCGCTGTCGCCGAAGCTGGTCCTGCCGCTGTCGCTCGGCTTCTTCCTGGTGTCCGCCGTGCTGCCCGCGCTCTACGGCCGCTACCGGGCGCAGCGTCGCGCCCTGCTGGACGCGCTGCGCGAGCGCAACGAGCAGCTGGTGCGCGAGCGGGTCATGGTGGTGCACCAGGCGCGGCTGCGCGAACGGCACCGGATCGCCCAGGACATGCACGACAGCCTGGGCCACCAGTTGGCGCTGATCTCGGTGCACTCCGGCGCGCTGGAGGTGGACCGGACGCTCAGCGACCGGCAGCGCGAGGCGGTCGGGGTGCTGCGGCATGCGGCGGTCGCGGCGATGCGCGAGCTGCGCGAGGTGGTCGGGGTGCTGCACGACGAGTCGACGGCGTCGCCGCCCGGCACCGGGACGGGCGCCGGGACACCGGCCCGGGGCGGGGTGGACGGGGTCGGGGGACTGGTGGAGTCCTCCCGGGCGGCCGGCGCGGAGGTCGCCTTCGGCGTGGAGGGCGAGCGGCGTCCGCTGTCGGCCGCCGTCGACCACGCGGCGTACCGGATCGTCCAGGAGGCGCTCACCAACGCGCACAAGCACGCCCCCGGCGCACCGATCGGCGTCGCGCTCCGGTACGAGCCGGACGCGCTGGTGGTGGAGGTGACCAACACGCGCACGCCGGAGCTCGTGGGCGCGCGCTCCGGCGCGGGGACGGTGGTCAGCGGCGGTCAGGGGCTGGCCGGCCTGCGGGAGCGCGCCCGGCTGGTCGGCGGCATGGTGCACGCCGGGCCCACGCCGGAGCAGGGCTTCCGGCTGGCGGCCGTCCTCCCCTACGAAGGGGCGGAACAGGAGGGGACGGCCGCCGCGGCGGACGGGGCCGAGGACTGGATCCTGGACGGCCCGCCGCCCGCCGAGGAGGCGGGGCGCCGGCGCCGCAGCCCGGCGACGGGCTGCGCGGTCGGGGTCGTCGCGGTCGCGCTGGTCGTGCTCGGCCTGCTGGTCTGGGGGGTGATCGCGGTCGTCCGGGGCACCAGCGACGCGATGGTGCAGAAGCCGGTGTTCGACCGGATCGGGGTCGGCACAGCCGAGGCCGAGGTGCTGAGCACCCTGCCGCGCGGCAACGACTTCTTCACCGACACCTACAAGGGGGCCGGTCCCGAGGTGCCGCCGGGCGCGCACTGCCGCTGGTACGTGCTGGGCGGTGCGCCCGGGTCCGGCTGGGACGAGGAGCACGTGGCGCGGTTCTGCTTCCGGGACGGCGTGTTGGTGGACAAGCAGGAGTACGTGGCCAGGGGCTGAGCGCCCGCGCGCGCCGGGGTGGTCCGGCCGGGTGCTCGGCGGGAGGACCGGGCCGCGGGTACGGGGGCGGTGCGGGGCGGCTGCGCCGGAATGTGAGGATGGTGCCGCAGCCGACGCACCGTTCGAGGGGAATGACCAGCGTGATCCGAGTCCTCGTCGCCGACGACGAGCCGTTGATCCGGGCCGGCATCAGGATGATCCTCGGCTCGGCCGACGACATCGAGGTGGTGGCGGAGGCCGCTGACGGCCGGGAGGCGCTGGAGCTCGCGCGGGCGCACCGGGTGGACGTGGTGCTGCTGGACATCCAGATGCCGGTGATGGACGGTCTGACGGCGCTCGGGGAGCTGGCGAAGGCCGCCCCCGGCGCGCGGGCGTTGATCCTCACCACCTTCGGGGAGCGCGAGAACGTCCTGCGCGCCGTGGCCGAGGGCGGCGCGGGCTTCCTGCTCAAGGACACCGCGCCGAACGAGCTGATCCAGGCCGTCCGTGCTGCGGCGGGTGGGAACGCCTTCCTCTCGCCGGCGGCGACCCGGCACATCGTCGACTCGCTGGCCTCCGGGCGCACCGCCTCGCTGGCCGCCCGCGCGGTGGCGGCGCGGCGCCGGCTGGAGGTGCTCACCCCGCGGGAGCTGGAGGTGCTGGAGCTGCTCGGGGAGGGTCTGTCCAACGCCGACGCGGGGGCCCGGATCCACATGAGCGAGGCGACGGTGAAGACCTACGTGAGCCGGATCCTGGCCAAGCTGGGCTGCGAGAACCGGGTCCAGGCGGCGTTGCTGGCGCGGGACGCGGAGCTGGACGGTCGTCGCTGAGGGTGCCGTTCAGGTCACTTAGGGTGCCGGGCGTGACGGATGCCACTCGGCGGGGGTGCGGAACCGGGAACTCCGGGTGCGACGGTGACGGTACGTCAGCTGACGATTTCTCAGCGTGGATGGTGTGGCGGCTTTCTCGGATGGAGAGGTGTGAGCGAGGGCACGGATTTTGACCATATGATCTTGAAAATACGGTCAAAAGCCTTCAAATCGGGCATGATTTTGTGATCGATACCGCCGGTAACAGTCAATTGACCAGCGACGTCCAAGAATTGCTTGCTGCGTCCGGGTGATGCCCCTAGCTTCATTGGCGGCGCAACGAGCGCCACCCGGGTTCACCCCGACGCACTGCCCGCCGACCGACCCCCGGCGCGAGGGCGGTGCCCGTCGACGAGCCGGCTCGAACGGGCCGTCGGCGTGCGGAGGTGACCGGGGCGGCACGGCACGTCCGACACGTGTCCGGCCGCCCCTCGAGTGAGGTGAGCAAACGACCGCCGGCCCATGTCCCGGGCCTGGTTCCGCATGCCCGCCCGGGGCTTGTCGAGAGGACCTGTATGAATCTCCGTCACGAGACCGCCGCTGCCACCGACACCACCACCAGCAAGCGCCACCGCCTGCGGATGGCGGTCGTCGCGGGTGCCGCCGTCGCGGCCCTGCCGGTGACCGGCCTCGTCACGGCCACCTCGGCCTCCGCCGCTCCCGCCTCGACCTGGGACGCCGTCGCCCAGTGCGAGAGCGGCGGGAACTGGAGCATCAGCAACGGCAACGGCTTCCACGGCGGACTGCAGTTCAGCCCGTCCACCTGGGCCGCGTACGGCGGGACCGCGTACGCCTCCCAGGCCCACAAGGCGACCAGGGCGCAGCAGATCGCCGTCGCGGAGAAGGTCCTCGCCTCGCAGGGGCCGGGTGCCTGGCCGGTCTGCGGGAAGAAGGCGGGACTGGGCCGGGGCGGCGCTCCGGCGGCCGTCGACGCCTCGGGCGGCACGGCGGCCAAGGCGGCCAAGCCGGCCACCAGGGCGGCCAAGCCCGCCGCCAAGCCCTCCGCCAAGCCCGCCGCCGCGCCCGTGGCCGCGCGGCAGGCGTCCGAGGGCCGTCCCTCGGCCAAGCCGGCGCAGTCCGCCCCGGTGGCGCCGACGAACACCGCCGCCGGTGGCTACACCGTCAGGAGCGGCGACACCCTGAGCGACATCGCGGCCAAGTTCGGCACCGACACCGACAGCCTCTACCGGAACAACGTGGGCACCATCGGCGACGACCCGGACCTGATCTTCCCGGGCCAGACGCTGACGGTCTGACCAGGACCCGTCCGACCAGGACCCGTCCGCCCGGACCGTCCGACCGGGAGGCGGCCGGCCAGGAACCGGCCGATCGGAGTCGGCTGACGGGCAGCACACCGCCGTGACCGGCCGAGCGGCCGCCCCGCGCAGGGGGCGGCCGCTCCGGCGCGTCCCGGGGCGGCGGGCGGGAGGCCGCGCCGTGCGCGCGCCGGGGTGCGGAAGCGGTCCGAGGTGTGGTTGAACGTTGAACGCAATGTCCGAATGCCGCCGGAGGTTTGAAACGCCCAGGGGCAGGATCGAGTCATGTCCGAGATCGGAACGAGGGGTTCTGGAGAGATGACGATGAACGGTTCGACGGTGCGCGACGGCCTGGGCGGGCTCGACGGCAAGGTGGCCCTGGTGACCGGCGGCAGCCGGGGGATCGGGGAGGCGGTCGCGCTGCGGCTGGCCGAGGACGGCGCCGACGTGGTGCTGACCTACCAGGGCGGCGCGCAGCGGGCCGAGGCGGTCGCCGCGAAGATCACCTCGCTGGGGCGCACCGGCTGGGCGGTCCGGGCGGACAGCGCCGACCCGCAGGCGGTGCAGGACGCGGTCACGGCGGCCGTGGAGCGGTTCGGGCGGCTGGACGTCCTGGTGAACAACGCCGGGGTCGGCGTCCTCGGCCCGATCGGCGACCTCACCCTGGAGGACGTCGACCGGGTGCTGGAGGTGAACGTCCGGGCGCCCTTCCTGTACGCCCGGGCGGCCTCCGCGCACCTGGCCGAGGGCGGGCGGATCGTCACCATCGGCAGCTGCGTCGCCCAGCGCGTGGCCTTCCCCGGCACCACGCTGTACGCGGCCAGCAAGGCGGCGCTGATCGGTCTGAACAAGGCGCTGGCCCGGGAGCTCGGGCCGCGCGGGATCACCGCCAACCTGGTCCACCCGGGGCCGATCGACACCGACATGAACCCGGCCGGCGGCCCCTCGGCGGAGATCCAGAGCGAGCTCACCGCGCTCGGCCGCTTCGGCACCGCCGCGGAGGTGGCGGCCGCGGTCTCCTACCTGGTGGGCGAGGGCGGGCGGTACGTCAGCGGCGCCGAGCTCGCGGTGGACGGCGGATTCGCCGCCTGAGCCGCCCCGGCGCACGCCGGGTGCGGTGTCGTGGGCGGGGGGGGGGGGGGCGCGGGCGGTAGCGAGGCCGGGGCCGGCGGGGGGCCCGGGCGCGAGGGGT